>JAFAEB010000123.1 GCA_023424235.1 Bacillota bacterium | reverse complement strand
ATATAGACTCGTAACTTGCCTTTCCCATTGTGCTACTAATAATTAGTGTTTGGTAAAATATATTTTTGTAGTTACCCAGTTGTATTACATCTCCTACCTGCATATCACCAATTGTTCCTTCCCGAGCAAACACACCAGACTTATTATTACTTATTAAGAAATGATAAAAAGATGAGGTATCTACCCAGGATGAACTTTTGTTGATTGAATTTTTATAAAACCAGCCACTATGAGGAGTGGTATTCATAATCCCACTTCCAGCATATAAGCATTGGGAAATAAAATTAGTACTATCACCATCAACTCGTGTGTAATCCATATAGTCTGGGTTTCTTTTATAAGCCCAATTCTTAGCATATTTAATGGCTAGTTCTCTATTATAGGATACAATATTTTGTATAATCCCACCCCTTTTTTTATATTTAATACATTATATGCTAATTTTTAAAATTAAATCAAAAAAACTATTTACAATCATATTAATAAAAGTTATCATTATTGTTATAGTAAATAATGACTAGTACTTTTGAAGAAATTTATATAGACGTAAGGGTAAGTATATGGCTATAATCTAAATATTAGGTATTATGTTTTATTTCGATTTATGTATTTTTATACAAGTATACTGTATAAAATGTATAATGCCTTAATGCGATTACATCTATTAAGTACTAGTAAATATAGATAAACAAATGAAAGGACGGTTATATGGATATTAAAATAAGAAAAAGAAATGGTGAATATGAGCAATTATATGTTGAAAAGACAAAGAAGATGGTTGCCTTTGCTTGTAATGGATTAGAAGGTTGTGATCCAGTAGAGCTTGAAATGGACTCAAATATTCAATTTCGCGATGGGATGAGTACCAAAGAAATTCAAAAAGTATTAATCCAAACAGCAATTGAGAAGATGATTCAAACTACAAGAGATTCTTTTGGTAACGTAGTGAATAAGACAAATATTAATTGGCAATATGTAGCCGCTAGACTATTTATCTCAGATTTATATAAAGAAGCAGCTATTAATCGAAATTATAATCATTATGGTTATGGTGACTTCTATGAATTAGTACATAATTTAGTAGACTTAAATTATTATGGTGATTATCTCATAACAGAATACTCAAAGGACGAAATCGTTGAATTAGGCTCTTATATAAAGGGAGAGAGAGATTTATTATTTAATTATGAAGGGTTAAAGCTATTAGCAGATCGTTATTTAGTTCGTGGATTTAATAAAGAAGTTTTAGAACTTCCCCAAGAGCGATTTTTAGCAATAGCCATGCATTTGGCAATTCCCGAAGGAAATAAAAAGATGGAATATGCAAAAAAATTCTATGATTTATTAAGTGAGCTAAAGATGACGGTGGCAACCCCTACACTTGCAAATGCAGGTACTCCATTCTTTCAATTAAGTAGCTGCTTTATATCAGTAGCTGGAGACAATTTGTGGTCTATCTATGATGTAAATCAAAAATTTTCAAGTGTGTCTAAGCATGGTGGTGCATTAGGAATATATACAGGTAAAATACGTGCTTTAAATAGTGAGATTAGAGGTTATAAGAATGCTTCTGGTGGTGTGATACCATGGATTCGTTTGTATAATGACACTGCGGTTGCTGTTGATCAGTTAGGAAGAAGAAAAGGTGGAGCCTCCATTACCCTTGATATCTGGCATCAAGATTTATATGAGTTCTTAGAATTAAAAACAAATAATGGAGATGATAGAAGAAAGGCGCATGATATTTTTCCTGCTCTTAGTATTCCTAATTTATTTATGGAACGCTTAGAAGGAAGAGGAGATTGGTGCTTATTTGATCCTTACCAGGTTAAAAAAGTGATGGGATTTTATCTGGAGGATTATTATGATGATGAAGATAAGAAGGCCTTTACTGAGCATTATCTCTTATGTGAAGCGAATGATAAGCTAGAGCGCATAACCGTTAAAGTACTTGATATTATGAAGAAGATTATGAAAAGTGCAGTAGAAACCGGTACTCCATTTATTTTCTTTCGAGATACTGTAAATGCATCGAATCCAAATAAGCATGCAGGGATGATATATGCCTCTAATTTATGCCATGAGATTGCTCAAAATGTAAGTGAGACAACTCTAATTGAAGAAGAAATCATTGATAAGAATGGAGAATTAGAAGTAGTAACTAGAGTGAAGCCAGGAGATATGGTTACATGTAATTTGAACTCTATTAATCTTGGTCGAGTAAGCATTGAAGAACTTAAAAGTACCATACCATTACAAATTAGAATGCTTGATAATGTTATTACCTTAAATCAAACTCCAGTGAAAGAAGCAAGAATAACAAGTGATAAATATCGAGCGATTGGACTTGGAACTAGTGGGTATCATCACTATTTAGTTAATAATAATATAATTTGGGAAAGTGAAGAGCATTTTAAGGAAGCAGATCGCTTATTTGAAGAAATCGCGTATCAATCAATTAAAGCTTCTATGGAATTAAGTAAAGAAAAAGGTGCTTATAAAGAATTTAAAGGTTCTGAATGGGAGACTGGTAAATATTTTGAGAGACGTGGTTATAGCTCTGATAGATGGGAAAGTCTTAAAGAGGATATTAAAAACTATGGAATGCGTAATGGTTATATTATGGCTGTAGCCCCTACAGGAAGTACTTCTAATATCGCTGGTACAACAGCAGGTATTGATCCAATCTTTAAGAAGTTTTTTATTGAAGAAAAGAAAGGTAGTTTTACACCAAAAGCTGCTCCTGATTTAAATGATAGTAATTTCTGGTTATATAAGGAAGCTCACCTGATTAATCAGTTGTATAGTATAAAAGCATGTGGTATTAGACAAAGACATATTGATCAAGCCCAATCCTTTAATCTATATATTACGCCTGAGGTGAAAGCAAAAGAAATATTAAACCTATATCTAGAAGCTTGGAAGAATGGTATTAAAACAATATACTATATAAGAAATCAATCCTTAGAAATGAATGAGTGTACAAGCTGCTCTAGTTAAAGGTATCTTAATTGTTAAAGTTAAGTTTATGTACAGTAGTAAAGTTGGAGGAAAAGACAATGATAAAAAAGAAAATTTTTAATGAAAATGGAACTCGTGGAACACAATCTATTATAAATGGTAATACAACGAATTTAAGAGAATGGAATCGTATCAAGTATAGTTGGGCAAATGTATTTTATCGCACTATGCTTAATAATTTCTGGATTCCAGAGGAGATATCTTTAAATGAGGATGTGAAGCAATTTCCGTTTCTTACAAATGGTGAGAGAAATGCGTTTGATAAGATAATATCCTTTTTAAATTTCTTGGATTCCATACAAAGTGAAAACTTACCAAACCTATCAAGATATATAACTGCTCCTGAAGTATCTTCTTTGCTTAATATTCAAGCATTTCAAGAGGAAATACATGCCGAAAGTTATTCCTATATCTTAGATACGGTGACGAACCCAGTAACGAGAGATAAAATTTATGACGAGTGGAGAGAGGATAAGCATCTTTTAAAGAGAAATAATTACATAGCTAATATTTATCAAGCTTTTAATGAAGATGCCAATGAACATAATTTTATTCGTGTGATTATAGCGAATTATATTTTAGAAGGAATTTATTTTTACTCTGGATTTAGCTTCTTCTATACATTAGCAAGACAGGGAAAGATGACAGCCACAAGTACTATCTTTAAGTATATTAACCGAGATGAAGTAACTCATCTTGTATTGTTCCAGAACATGATTAAGGAATTAAAAATTGAAAATCCACATCTTTTTACCGACGAGTTAATTGAAGAAATACGTGATATGATGCGTACTGGAGTGGAACATGAAATCGAATGGGGACAATATGTAACAGGAAATGAAATTCTTGGTATTAACAATGACTTAATAGATAAGTACATTAAATATCTTGGTAATCAAAGATTAAAGGCCATCGGTGTTGAAGAGCTATATCCTGAAATAACGGAAAATCCTATGGCATGGATAGAAGGATTCTCGAATCTTAATAGTACAAAAACGGATTTCTTTGAAGCTAAAGTTACCAATTATACAAAAGCTGCGGCTTTTGATTTTGATGATTTAGAATAAAGACATAATATATGTAGAAAGCTCAAACTTTAGAACAATTTAATGAAAAATTGCATATGTTATCCTAGGTAACTAACTAGGAGGAACCATGTTTTGGAGGAATTAATTATTAGAGAGCATCTTATTCGAAATAATTTGTATTATGGTGATGAGGTATTATTAACCTATGTCATAAAGTATCCAGAATTTTATTCGAAAACTTATGCTTCATCTGCTGAGAAACTTAATATTTATTATGGTAGCAAAATATTATTGTACCAAAAATTTCAAATAAAGAGTCTGTTAAAGTTAGCAATCGAAGATTTTAATGAGGCAAAAAAACAAGATTATCCTTTTCGTACTTATGAAGTCTATGTTGAATACACAGTCACATATAACAAAGAATGCATCTTGAGTTTGTATTTTGATAAGTATCAATATACAGGAGGAGCCCATGGAATTACCAATCGTGAAGCAGATTCATGGAATTTATTAACGGCAGATAAAATTAATCTAAGCGAATTATATGTTGGTGATAATAAAGACTTAAAGAATTATTTCACAGATGAAATTAATATGCAAATTAAGATGAATATCGATGCTGGTAATAATTATTATTTTGATAATTACGAAGAATTGGTATATGAATATTTTAATCCTAGAAATTTTTATCTAAATGAAGAAGGTGTGATTATATATTATCAGTTATACGAAATTGCACCATATGTTAGTGGAATTATGACATTTACGATTCCATATGAAGAAGGGTTAATTGAATTACCTAGCTGTAGCGAATAAGTAATGATATAGCAAAAAGAAAGGATCTTACAAGAAGTTTAATCTGGTAAGATCCTTTTATTTTAAAATTTGTTAAAAATTATTTACAGTTAAAATATTTTTTAAGAAATCCTAAAAGTTCATTACAATTAAAATTATAGTTAAAGCACATATTAATACCCTCCTTAATAATAGTACTATTTACAGTTAAAATACTTCTTTAGCATATTAAATAATTCGTTACAATTAAAATTATAGTTAAAACACATACGAATATCCTCCTTAATAATAGTACTATTTACAGTTAAAATACTTCTTTAGCATATTAAATAACTCATTACAATTAAAATTATAGTTAAAGCACATAGTAGTACCCCCTTTAAATTTTAGATATATATTATATTGAAAAGCATTTTCTAATTAAAGCTAATATATCTGAATAGTTTAAACCATTAAAACACATAATTGAAACCTCCTTCATTTACTGTCTAACTATTTGCTTATTTATTCTGTTCTTTTGAACAACTTAAGTATATCACGGCAAATACATAAATCATAGTTGTAAGTGATGGATATTAAGGAAATATTACACATGTGTTAAACAATTGTTACAAAAATATTAAATTATTTAAAATCATTGTCTGTAAGATAGTAAACGTAGCGTTCTAGTTCTTCCTTTGATTTGAACTCATTTGCATAATGTATGAGTTCATCGCGACCTGTTTTATCTAAATTAGAATAGTAATCTAAGGCATCCGTATTTGTGTTTAAAATTTGGCTTAATGAAGTAGGTAACTCATTTATATTATTAAATTCACGCATAGTAATCCTCCTTATAAAGTAGTGTTATAGTGTATAAGTTATAGACCATATAAAAAGAACTTCATTTCTTTTCGATTAGTAAATAAATTAGTAGATTTCTATCTATTATGATTTCTTATGTATAGAATAAGCAAATACAATTATAATATGCTAGCAATTATTGCAAAGAGAAGAATCAATTGGTTGTATTCATTTTCTTATTAAGTTATAATAAAGATAGTTAATCATAATAACAAAATTTTAAAATAATACATATAGGAGGCCATT
>JAFAEB010000107.1 GCA_023424235.1 Bacillota bacterium | reverse complement strand
GTATAAAGCCTGGTTGAATACGATTCATAGAACTACCTCCATTATTATGTAATTTTAAAGTAAATATATTCCTATATTAATAGTATAGTATGGGGATTACAATACTACAAGATAATTTTTAATGGTTTCGTTTTTAATACGTTTTTTCCGGAATAATTTGTGACTATTAATAACATAAATTACGATTGCATCATATCATATAACATAAGATTTGAAAGGAATCAAATAAATGCGTAAACAATACCCATGTCCATATTGTGAGTATATGAATTACCATAATAATTATTATTACGATATGTGCGATTCATGCAGATATCAACCATGCCCACATTGTAATCAACCAATGCCAAGGCCAAGGAGAAAACATAGACGTTTATATAATAATAGCTATGAACCTAATGTATATATGAAGCAAATAAATGACGAAGAAGAATATGACTATACACAACTTTATGATTATGGTCCAGAACCTTTCGTTATTAATATTGAAGATGCTACTGAGCAAAATCAGACTTTTCGTACCGCACTATGGACAGGAGAACACTTGCAATTGACGCTTATGAGTATTCCGGTTGGAGAGGATATTGGATTAGAAATACATCCAAATATTGATCAATTTATCCGTATTGAGGATGGCGAAGGTATCATTTACATGGGAGATAGCTCTGATTACTTCGATTTTCAGGAAATGGTACATGAAGATGATATTATTATAGTACCAGCTAATAAATGGCACAACTTGGTCAACACAGGTGAAGTACCTATTCTATTATACTCAATTTATGCTCCACCTAAGCATCCACATGGAACTGTACAAGAAACAAAAGCAGATGCAATGAAATAGAGTTAAAGAAAAAAGAACAAGCAAATGACCTTCTCTCACTTGCTTGTTCTTAGCTTTATTTATATATAATCATATATTATATAGTTTTCCCCAAAAAACGATTAACCTTTTATTGCTTTTTTTAATGTATCCCAATCTGTATAACACAAATCAAAAATCATTGTTCCTTCACTATTATCAAAGGTAGCTTTATAACCTTCCTTTAATTCATCCTCTGTTTTTAAGTCAGGTAAGCTTATGGAACCTATCATTTCAATCTTGTTATTCATTAATATATTGCCAAGGGTTACATATTTTTCTATTTGCTCTTTCGTATCATAATAGCAACCTATCATTATAAAGTCAAGATTATGAATGTAGCTTGTTTTGGCATAATCTCTTGTATATAATTCCTCTAATGGAAAGTTTAATCTCTCATTATATACAAAGCTTTCATCCGCCCAGTTTACCCCATTTTGATAATATAGTTCATACCATGAACCTACATATGCTGCTAACTTAATATCTCGTTTCGTTTTTGCACAATAATCATTTACTAAGCTTCTTAATTTATTAGAAAACTCGTGTATAATTGAACTTCTAAAGGTTATCCATTCAAGATAATGCTCACCTAAAGTCATTATACCATCTTTATCCACCTTAAATGCATCTTGTGGCCAATTGTTTAATACTTTACCTTTACTTTGTAAAAATTTCTCAAATTTCAATCTAGAAACTTCACTAAAGTCTGCATATTGATTATCAAATCTAGCACGATCCATGATTAAACCATCAACATCATAATTCATTAGAACTTCTTCGGCACGTTTTAATTGATATTCTTGAACTTCATCATTTGCAGGGTTCACATATAAAAGCATAGCATCACGCTTAGTATCTAAAACACTTTTAAGCTCTCCAGCATCCTCTGGAGCTTGTAATACTTCTGCCCATTCAGGATGCATATTAGGTACATCAATCGCATAATCACTTGTTGCATTATTCCCTTCAACAAAGAAATTAATACTAGCATATACTTTCATATGATTGCTATGTGCTGCTTTTATTAGTTCATCTAATACATCAATCGTAATATCTTTTGCGTCAACCCTCTTATTGGGTGCTACTGTATTCGTAAAATATGGAGCATTACTTAAGGTAGCTTTTTTATAAGCAGTATATCCTTCGCAACCCTTTACATCAATTGCAAAATCTGTGATTCCAGCTTCTTTTGCAGTATGAACTAACTGATTAATTGATTCTACACTACTTAATACTTTTGAATTAACAAATTGCTCTACCCACATAATAACATGTTTATTCGCCTTTTCCAGAGCATTTATCTTACGAAAAGCAATAATATTCTTTCGCATTAGAAGTTTTGAATCTGATTTACTTAATAGTTCTACATCAATGTAGTTTACACCATCACTTAAGGAAACTTCTTCATTAAAATGAAAATTCTCATCAAAAGTAATTGTATATTCATTTTCTAGCTCACCAAATGAACTATATTTCTTTAAGTTCAATATAATATTTTCATTTGGATTATCAATACTTCCAATTAAATTTATTTTACTATCTGTAGTTGTAAACAATTCCTTGCTTAGAAGGTTAATGCTACTTGGTAAGTTGATAGCATCTCCCGTTAATAATAAAATATCTGGTATATAAACTTGTTTATTATTTATTTTTAATTTTATAGAATCTCCGGATTTAAATTTTTCAGCAAAAAATCTACGTATGCTGTATTGTTCATAATCCTTATCATAACTATAAATAACAAAAGAATCATTTGGCACGACAAAGTCAATAACTTCATCGAAAAGTGGAGAAACACCTTCACTCACAGCTTTGTTTAATACTTCTGTTACTACCATATTTTTATCTACAATAACGCATACACCTTTTTGTTTTAGCTCTTCACCAAAATATACACGCTTACCTTCTGTAAATAATATAACTAGCTCATCATTATCTAATACATCCTCTACGGTTGGATTAACATAATGAATTAACTTAGTTTCTCCACGACTTACAAAATCATATACAAATGATGTTTCAACTACGAAATCATTTATTATATGTTTATCATTAATTGTATTCATAATTACAATACCTTTCACTATTTACAATCTAATCCTAGATGTATTAAAGGCTAATCTCTTATAATAATTTTGAAGATATGGATTCCGTAGTTTTTGATTTATTTAATCTACATTCAGCATTATTTCTCATAAAGTATTGTAAATATAATATTTCTATGATATATAATTGTACCATTATGGTAGATGAGGCTCCACCATCTAATGGTCCTTCATTTGATCCACATTGTAATACAATATCTGCAAAATTAGTTATTGGAGACCTTGCATATCTTGTAATACATATAGTCTTACAACCATTCTGTTTTGCTATTTTATGTATTTCAATCATATCTTTTGTTGAACCTGAATAGGAAATAATGATAGCCAAATCTTTACTATCAAGTAAAGATGCAGCCATATACTGCATATGGCAGTCAGAGACAAATTCAACATTTGGTATAATTCTCATAAATTTTTGCTTTGCTTCTAGAGCAATTAAACCGGATGAACCCATTCCAAAAAAATGAATTCGTTTTGCTAACGACATAAATTCAACTGCTTTTGAAACTGCATCAAAGTCTAATACATTGTAGGTTTCGTTAAGGGCAGCTATGTTAGTGGTTAAAGCTTTCTCGCAGATAGTTTTTACATCATCTTGAATATCAATGGTACCAACTAAAATATTATTCGCTCCGTTGGTGTTAGCAATATCTTGTGCTAATAACATTTTAAAATCTTGATAACCATTTAAATTCAAGGCTTTACAAAAGCGAAAAACAGTCGTATCACCTACTCCACACATATCAGCTAAATCTGTAATGGAGGTGTATAACACTTTTTGTGGATTATCAAAAACAAAATCTGCAACCCTTTTTTCTAATTTTGTAAATTTAGCATAATTTTCTTCGATTCTTCCTAAAATCCCACTCATCCTCTGCTCTCCTACTATTACTATAAACTCTTATTTGTATGTATATATTATAACATTATTTTATTGCAGATACAAATCTCTTTGTAATGTCCATTGGTCTTGTAATAGCAGTTCCAACTACAGCTGCATAAACACCTGTATTGATACAAGCTTTTAAATCTTCTGGACTCCAAATACCACCTTCTGCAATAACTGGAACTTTCATTATCTTGGTAAGTTCTTTCATTAACTCAACTCCAGGAAGGTTGGCTCCTAATGTATCCTCTGTATAACCATATAAGGTTGTACCTACTAAATCAAATCCTAACTCCTCAGCATGTATTGCATCTTCAACTGTAGCACAATCCGCCATAAATAACATATCTGGATATTTTTCGCGAATTGTTTTGAAAAATTCATCAAGACTAAGCCCGAATGGTCTTATTCGATTCGTAGCATCCACAGCTATTATATCTGGCTTACTCTCCATTAATGCGTCAACTGATTCAACTGTAGGTGTTATATATACTTCGCTATCGTCAAAAACTTGTTTATACAAACCAATAATCGGTAAATCAACTGTTTCCTTAATTTTTATTATGTCTTCAGGAGTGTTTGCTCTTATACCCACTGCACCTCCCTGGTAAGCAGCTAATGCCATACGTGACATAATATATGAACTGTAAAGAGGTTCATTGCTTAATGCCTGACATGAAACTATTAACCCACCTTTTATTTTGGCAAAAACCTCTTTGTTTTTATCCATTGTTTTGACCTCCTATATAACTTAACTTTATGAAGAAGATAACTTGTCAAACCAATTTCTAGTTAATTTTACTATGAATTGTATTTTTTTACAAGTGAAATTGTTTTCATTCCAAATTATTACTCTGTATATTCAGCATGTAAACCAACTTCAAACATTCTTCTCCACGGCATGTAAACCGATTTAATTTTGATATGTTTTGATATGGATGTTAATCTGTTATTAACAAAATCACATAGATTTTCCTTTACTATCTGACTTACAATACCATCTTTTTCAACTACATCAAAATAATTCATACCAAGTTCTTTTAATTTATTGGTAGAAACATAGTTACGTACGACTGCGCAGTACCCTGCATCTTCTATATATCTTTCTACTAAGAAATTTTTATGTTCTTTTGTGTTTCCTCTATAAAGATAAAGAACGCCTTCACTAATTGCGGTACCAATTGTATTAGAGGATGTGTTCCATCCAGCGTAACCAGAAACCTTTAATAACAAACCTCTTTTATTTAATAAATCGATTAGTTCAAGATCAGCTCCGTTGGCATAAGCATTATCGCCAATGGTAACTGCTTTTCCGGAATTTATTTGCTCCTCTATAAAGTATATAAATTCTGTTATGTTTCTTTCTACACCATAATTCTGATTTTTAGCTGGTTGAGAAACAGCTTCAAGCATTACATTGGCAGGAGCACTTATCGCTAAAATTAGATCCGCTTCATATGATGATTCCACTTGACTTAGTCCTGCTGCAAGCAAATGGTATTTTAGTGTTTCACCAAGTGTTCTATCCTCATATGCAGGGATTAAATAAGGAGCGTGTATAGAAGCATATTTAATGTAAACCTTAGGTCTACGATGATTCATTTCATTTACAACTCTAGAAAGCAGGGTCATCGCTATTTCATCGGCTCCAGGATACATAAGAACTACATCTTGTAATAACTCTGTGCTAATTTTTTCACGAACAATTTCTTGATCCATAGCTGTAAATCCATATTTTGCGGAATCATCTTGAGGAATGATAAGAAAATCGATAATTCCTTCTTTCACATAGTCTAAGGTTAATAAATTTAAGGATAAATTTAACTTACGTCTATTTCTGTAATCAAGAAGAGCTTCTTCCTTAACAACTTTATATAAGCGCTTAAGTTCTTCTTCCTCACCAATACCTAATTTAACCTTATGCTCTAACTCTCCGATCTTGTGAATTTCTGCACCATAATCTTCATAATAGTCAGGTTCTTCATCACTAGATGAATACTTAGGACATCTCATAATACATTGAAAACCATATATTTTAAGTTGACGATTCTCTTCTTTAAGTTTTTTAATCACTTCAAGTTCCTTAATCAAGTCTTCTTCTGTACTATGATGAAGCCTAGATGGAATTAATCCACCATACAGTAAAGTATCAATGGAAATCACTAACCCATCTGCATCTTTACATGAATCAAAAAGAAACTGATTTATTTCTTCTTTCAATGCTGGCTTCTTTTTATCCCCAAGATTATCCGGTCTAATAATTTTTATATCATCACTATTAAATAGTTGATATGGAAAATTATAATTACATGGACGTTCATCAAGTGGTAATAATACGATTTTTTTCATATTCATTAGCCTCCATGGTAATTTCTTTACATTTTATCCAATTCCCAATGTAATGAAATTCCTTCATTCACTAATAGTTCTTGGAATTCTTTTAGCTTTAGACTATGTATTTCTTCTAAAGTCACCTTATTATCTATTGCATAAGCGGCTAATAAACCTGCAACTTCACCAATATTCCACTCAACAGGATGAAGTCTATAGCATCCATTGGTTAAGTGCGTACAACCAATATTCTTACAAGAAGGAATTAAGTTTTTAATTCTTACTGGTATCATAGCAGACAACGGTATCTCAAAAGGATGTGTTGGATCATAAAAGAAGGAATGAGATTTAGTTGTTAAATGAATATCAATCGCATAATGACCAATACCTACAGAGTCCTCGCAAGTAGGTGGCATTTCATTAAATCTTTTACTTACATCTTGTTCACAGATCGTTTTTTTAGCAATAATCCTTCTTGACTCACGTATATAAGGTGCTTTTGCAAGACCATCTTTCGTTCCCATGATATCAGGACGTAATCCTACTGGATAGCCAAATCCACCATCAGCTCTTGGTGCATCGTTTTGAAGCCAATAAACCATACACATAGTTTGCTCTCTAGCTAACTTTTTATTTTCTTCTGCTTGTTCATCCTCATAAATATTTCCTAAATAAAAGTCATTTTGAGGAATATTAATTAAAGATACTTCTTTAACAGTAGGATCATTATAGTTCTTCGTATCAATAATTCTTCGATAGCTCCATAAACCTAATGGCTTTTCTTCTAACTCATTATCATATAAGGAGAATAATCCTTTTTTCCCTGACTCTGCATCCGGTACGAACCAACTGAATAGTTTATTATCATCATATGGAACATCTAGATTTTTAAAGAAGTCATATTTTTCAGGCTTTTCAATTTTATAATCCCCGTCAGGATTAAGTTCTAACGCTACTACCCATGTAATTGGTTGCATATCAGTTGGATCTGCTAGGAGTGGTGCATGAAACTCTCCTGTCTCATCCTTACCTTCTGCACCAGTACGATATTCTGCTTTAACGATTGGAAGTAATTCTCCACAATCAGTAGCATCTAGATAATACCTAGCTCTAATTTCTTTTTTCTCATTTGTGTTTATATTTTTAACTGTAACGAGACAGATTTCATCTTCTTCAACAACACTATCTACTGCCTTAGTAAAATAATCTATTTCAAGAGTTCCATTTAATAGATAAGGCTCTAAATAAGAATTTAATATATTAAGAGCTACCTTAGGTTCATGAGCTACTCTAGATACCCATGAGTTACCTGGACAAAATCTTTCTCTACTTTTAATGTCTTCACTAATATTAGGAAGATTTCTGTAATAATCTCTAACATCTTTTCTATATTGTAAATAGCTCTTTGTTGCACCAAATTCTTCAATCCACTTATGTTCATCTGGTGGAACAGCTTGTGTTGTAAGTTGTCCTCCAACCCAATCTGTTTCTTCACACATATATACTTTTTTACCGGACTTACAGGCTTTAATAGCAGCCTGAACCCCACCTAAACTAGCTCCAAATATAGCTATATCATAATTCATTTTAATCACCTTAACCTTTCACTGCACCTGCTGATACATCATTTTTTAAATATCTGAATATAAAAGGATATGCACATACAATTGGTATAATAGACACCAAGATATAACTCATCTTAATATTATCCCAGAATGGTAATAACTCTGGCATGGACTGAGCAATATCCATCGGATCACGACTTAAAAAGTTCTTAATATACATTGGAACTGGGTATATCTTTTGATTTGAAGTAATATATAAAATCGAATTATTAATATTATTCCAATACGTAATCACAGTAAAGAAACTTACAGTAGCTATCATAGGAGAAGCTATTGGCATAATTATCTTCCATAGTATTTGGAAATTGGACGCTCCATCTAATTTAGCTGATTCTTCTAATTCTGCTGGGATACTCTCATAGAATCCTTTTAATAGTAATAAATAATATACAATTACGACTGAAGGAAATATAAGTGCCCAAATTGTATCTGTTAGACCAAGTGCATTTACTAATAAAATATTAGGTGCTATACCACCGGAGAATAACATAACAATCATAAAAAACATCATCATTGTTTTACGAAGTGGCATATCTGGTTTGGATAATGGATATGCAGCCATAGCCATGGATAAAACTGATATTATTGTTCCAACTCCTGTTATAAAGAAGGAGTTTAAAAAGGATCTTAAAAAGCTTTTATCACTTAAAACATATTTAACGGAAAATAAATTAATATCCTTTGGAAAAATATTAATAATATGTCCAGGTGATGATAAACTAACTGCAATAACATTTAAAAATGGTACTAAGAAAAATAAGATTAAAAGGATTGCAATTGATTTTGCTATAACTTGAAATACGTTTTCATCATTAAAACGACTTAATACACTAGGTAATTTCAGTATGGTAATCCATCTTAAAGCTTTAAATGGTAGCATAAAAATCGATAATGGCATAACAATGATTGAAAGTATTAAAAATATAAGTTCAAATTTTTCAAATTTTAAATAATCTTTTCTCTCTGATTTTGTTTTTGATTGAATTCTTACTATATTCTCAACTGTCATTAATATCCATATAGCTAAAAATACGATATCAAGATAGAATTCAACTCTAGTCGTTAATTTAGCAAATACGATTTCACCCATTAAAATGCCAATGGATAGAAGAACACCAATTAATAACATAACATTTAAAATTCGTTTTAATTTCTCAGCCCTTGTAAGGTATTTAGTAACTTTTTTATTATTCATTTGATTTCCTCCTTTACCAAATTCCCTTATTAAAGAACTTCTTAGATACAAAGTTACCGCTTAAAACTAATATTAATGCTATTACTGAGTTAAAGAAGTCTACTGCGGTAGATAATGCATATTGTGGAATAAGTGATGATTGACGAATTAAGCGATAGGTGTATGTTCCTAAAATATCACCAGATTCTTGAATAAACGGTGAATAGAACACAAATACTTGTTCAAATCCAGCATTCATAATACCACCAATTCTTAAGATTAGCATAACTGCAATAACAGGCATAATACCAGGAAGTGTTACATACTTAATTTGCTGCCACTTTGAAGCACCATCAATTTTTGCAGCCTCTACTTGGTTTCTATCTAAAGCTGTAATAGCTGCCATATATGTTATCGTGCTCCAACCTATATCCTTCCATGCCGTAGTAGAAACTAATACTGATCGGAATGTACTATTGCTAATAACGAATGCGATTCTTTCATGACCTAGTAGGTGAAGTACGTTATTTACTAAACCAGTTTCTTTATTTAAAATTGCGATAAAGATACCACCTATAGTTGCCCAAGATAGAAAGTATGGAAGATACATTGTAATTTCTAAGAATTTTTTTACTATCTTTCCTCTCATCTCACTTATCAGTATGGCTAATATAATTGGTAAAGGAAAAACAATAATTATTTTTTGAAAGCTTATAATTAATGTATTTCTAAGTGCACTAATAACTTGCGGTTGACTAAAAATCTTCTTAAAATTATCAAATGCCACCCACTCAGCTTCTAAAATTCCTGCTATTGCAGAACTACTGCCAAATAAATTTGGATTTTCTTTAAAAGCCATTACTAATCCAAGCATAGGAATATAGGAAAACAATATAGAAAATACAACAGCTGGTATGTAAAATACAAACAAACTACCTCTATTCTTTAGCTGTGTACGAAAGCTAACCTTTGCTGCCTTCACTTTTTTACTTTTCAAGGATTTACCTCCATTCTTACCTACCTTATTAAAATTTGCTGAAAAGCCAAATAAGATTGACTTTTCAGCAATTATTATTTTGTAATAAGGTAACTTATTACATTATCTTGGTTTTACTGCATTAAAGGAATCTTTTAATTCCCAGTTCGTGTACCATTCATTAACTGATGCTGTAATGCTTTCACCATCAAATGCATTATATACTGCTTTGATTTCATCTAATGTAGATTTTACATTAGTTTGGAAGAAAGTTTTTACTAAAGCATCTTTTACTTCAGTATTAGCTGCAATATAGTATGTATCAAATACTGAGTTAGGAGGCATTACACTAATTGGATTTTTAATACCTGTACTTTCAATATTAAAGTTCGCTCTACTAAACATTTTATCTTGTGCTTGAGTTTTTCTTGTACGGCATAACCAATAATTTGCAAATTCTTCTTCTCTTGTTCCATCCATAAATTTATCAGCTAAGTTTTGTTTTTCATCAAATGTAGGTAAAATTGGATAATATTCACCATTTTCAACTGTATAAGTTTCTCCTTCAGTTCCTAAAACCATTTGTAAGAAGAATTCCTTATCTAACTTTTTATCAGCCCAATCAATAACAGCTGCTGCTTGTTCAGCTGTTGCATACTTAGGGATTACTGTGTAGTAGCTATATCCTTGAGCAGCAAATGCACGAACTGCAGATGCATCACCTCTATTAGCATCAGGAATTAATGCTTGAATATAAGAAATGCTATCATCAGTAGGAGACGCTTCTGTTGCTTCTATTGTCACAGCATTCCAGTGAGGAATACGTCCTGCACCAACTGTTTTAGCTTGTAAAGATTTAACTGCACCATTATCATTAGAAGTAGCTTGATATTGAACTAAACCACTATCAAATAAATCTTCCATATATGCCATGTAATCAGCAAAACCTGGTTGATCCACAACAAATTTAAGTTCACCATTTACATCAGCCCATTCATGATAAATACCGAATGCTGGTAAAACGTTTTCTAAAAATACACCATTTGTATCAATTGCTAATGCTTTACCACCTTCTGGTACTTTTGTAGCAAAATATGTTAACATTGTTTTAAAATCTGTTAATGTCATAGAATAGTTGTTTTCTTCAGATGGTACTGGAATCATAGCATCTTTATTTGCTTCATTGTATTCATTTAACCAATCTAATCTAAATGCAATACCAGTAGCATTTGTTGTTCTAGAATCCTTTTGAGGAATTGCATAGATTTCACCATCTTTTGTTGCAGTTTGCCAACCGAATTCAGCAATTACTTCTTTTAAATTAGTAGACGCATTTACATATTCAGTAATAGGCATTAAAGCATCCATTTCAAGTAATGTATAGAATTGAGCTTTTGTTACTTTTACTGCTTGATAGTCAGATTTTAACATAAATATGTTAGTGATAGCTGTTTGAGCATCTGTAGCATCTGCTGGAGCTTGATCAAAATATACATCATATCCAGTATGTTCTTTTACTAATTGTGCAGTTGGGCTATTGTTGAATACATCATTATCAACACCTGCTGCCATATTAAAGTATTTGAAGCTTGTAGCTTTTTCAAAATCAGCTAATGTTTTTACGGTTTCTTCTGTTTTGTCTGTTTCTGTATTAGGTGTTTCCGTATTTTCAGTAGCAGTACCTGTGTCTTTTACATCCTCCTCAACCTTTTTACTACATCCAGCCATTACAAAAATGGTAGTTAGGATTAGTAACATCGTTAAAACTTTTGATAATTTTTTTCCTTTCATAACAATACCTCCATATTTTTTTACAAGTTGCTCTTGTATTTATTTTAACTATACATACCGATTCCTTAGGAGTTTAAACCGGTATGGTATAGTTAGAACCGTATTAGTACAAAACATTGGCAAATAACATAGAAATGAATGCCAACTTATTAAATGAATGATAGAAATTACATTATAGATGGTGTAGCAATTACATTCCATAGATTATATATTAACTTATCTAGCTCCCTATTTTCAAAGTAAGAAAATGGTTTTCTACTCATCTCTAGTTCTTCTATCGAATGTATTTCATTCTCAAAATACTGTTGTAAACGTTTCATAATATAGTCTACTCTCGTTAATAAACCACCTAAACGAATACATTGCACTTCAAAACCAAAGGATTTATTATCACGATGCCATTGTACAGAAAAGGCATCATAAAAATCATTTAATCTTTTGTGTAGCTCTGGTAACACCACATCTTTTATTCGTAATAATTCTTTTATATTATTGGTATCATATGCTTCCTTTAATACAACACCCAAATTAGCTTTAATCTCAAGAACATTACAAAGTAACTCTAAGGTTTTAAATATGTATTTATATTTATTAGTTTGTTCCCCAACCGCTTTTAACTCCAATGCATGTTTCTTATATAAATCATCAATTCCATTAAAAGCGAATGAATCAAAGGTACCAATTAATATATCATTGTATAAGAAGAATTTACTAGCATTATTTCTTTCATAATCCGATTTTACTAATCGATTTGGCAAATCAACTTTCATATAATCATCAAATTTAATTCCAGTTAAGGTTTTAAAGCCATCTTTACTAAAATCACTTGTATATGCTTTCTCTGCATAAAAGTAAATAGATGGTAGGATAGAATATACACTAGCTTCAGCTCCATTATCACCCCAACAGGTAACTAGGAAATCTTTAACTTCTAAATCTTTACATGCTTTTGTTGCTTGTTCACCAGTAAGCATACTGTATGTATTATCTGGTGCAAAACCTGTCCATTTCCAAGCACCACCTGCAAAACCAATATTATCTGATATAGACTTATGAATACTTATATTATTTTTATAATGATCATAATCTACGGAATAGTAATCCCAATAAATCAGCTTAATATTTTTAGGTATTTTATCAAATAATGCTCTGGTTTTATCATCAATTTCAGATTGATAATACTCACCATTAAAAACAAGACGGAAGAACATATCACTCCACATTTGAGGTTCAAAACCATATTTCTCGCAAATATTTGCCACTTTTTCAAGATGCTCTATCATGATATCAAAGCGTCTTTTATATCCATGTTTATCTAAGTATTTTCCAAGACCGAGCATATGTGCTTCATCCATACCGATATTAATTTTACGGCTTTTGAAATTACTAGCTGCTGTTTTAATAATGGCTTCCAAAAGCTCATATGTCCTAGCTTCGCCTACGAGTAAAATATCCGTATTATCAATGATCTTGTCATAATGTTCATATCGAGTAATTTGATTTATATGTGCTAAGGTTTGAATACATGGTATCAATTCCATACCAAACAACTCCATATAGTCAACTAGCTCTTCAATCTCTTTCTTTTTATAAGCACCTCTCATATAACCAAAATACTCTTCTTGTTCTACTTCCATTGTATCTTCTGTATATAGTTGTATATAATGATATCCTTGAACAGCTAAATGTCGAACGATATCTTTTAGGGTATCCACATTCATCACTGCATTTCTTGACATATCAAGCATTATACCAAGCTTATAACTTGCTTTTTGCTCTATATGTAACAAATCCTCATGTTCATTCGATATCATTAGAAACATTCCACGGAACAATGAATTAAGATTATCATATGTTATGGTAACACCTTCATTATCTTTTACTACAGATAAACCATGCTTATCTTCCTTTAGAATAACTGGTATGCCATCTTTTGTTATACTAAATTGAAGTAGCATTTGAATTTCATTAATAGCCTTAAGTATGAACTCATCACAATTTAAAAAATTATAGTTCATGAAATTCCTCCAACCAATTATTACTTATAAAAGTTCTTTTATTACCTTATATAAACCTTCTGCCATTTTCCAAAATCCTAAATCAGTAGGATGAATAAAATCTACCGTATACTCATCAAAAAAATCATCCATAAAATCATGACCATTTAGAAAATGAATATTGTTATCTCCCTTATCGCGCTTTTCTTTTACGATACTTCTTTGAAATTCGCGATATTCATTTCTCTTTTCAAACAAGTTATCATCATAATAATCAGCTAGGTATGGGATTCTTGACACTACTAGAATCGGTACATTTGGGTGCTTTCTTCTGATTATGTTTATAAATTCATTAAGTGATGCAAAAAGCCTTCCATTGGTAGCAGAATTTGCTTCATAATCAAGTACAACCATGGATATATCCTCAATATCTGCTATTACTTCAGCCATTTCATATTCACCAAGGCCATTGGCAGAAAATCCAAAATTAATTACTTCTCGATTGAACCATCTACTTAGTATATTGGTATAAGCCATTCCAGGACGTGTAGCACATCCACCTTGGGTAATACTAGTTCCATAAAAAATGATTTTACCTGCTGCATCAAATGGTTTTGCTGGTAATACACATGCATCCTCCATAACTCCAATTTCAACATCAAGGACTCCATCATATAATGGAAAATTGATAAGTACATCGCGAACTTCGTTCTTAAGATTACCAACCACTTCACATTCATAAGTCTTATCTTTTATATCAAACTTAGTGATTCCATAAAACTTAAGTCGTTCACCACGTTGTCCTAAATATAAGTCAAAACCACATTGACCGGATGCTGGCATATTTACCATATTATGACCATTTAGAAGGTTTGCTCTAATAAGGATCTTACTTGAATTCGTTCGAAACCTTATTTGACCCCCAGCAGTATTCTCACTTAATATATTAAGGTTATTATTTACCTTCTTAAAAAGCTCTACCTTATTAAGAGGTAATCTACGATAAACCTTATCTGTATTAAAATAGGGAAATCCACTAAGTCTTAACGGTTCTTCATAGGGCTTTAGCCATTTTACTCCACCAGTGTTATTCCCTGTATTAAATGACATATTACTATCAATACTTTGTATCTTTGATGTCATCACGCCCTCCAATTACTTCTTTTTGGAAGTTTTTTTTATTTTATATATTTTTGAAAAATATTTTTTTTATTAACACCCTTATCTTATAACTTTTATCATATAAAGTCAATATATATTTTTAATTTTTATGCAAATTTTTGTTTTCGGTAAAAATTTTTTTTATTTCCCTTGCTTTTTATTCAAAATATACTATAATTTTAGTTAAGGAATTCATTTATTTAAGATAGGAGCTATTATATGAAAGTTTTAGCACTAGATGTTGGCGGTACAGCTATTAAGTCAGCACTTATTAACAACAATGTAATTGTGAAAGAATCACATATTCCATCTGAAGGTCGACTTGGTGGACCTCATATTATAGAAAATATGATGAAAGTCATTGATTCTTACGAGGATTATGATATGATAGGAATAAGTACTACTGGCCAGGTGGATAGTGACAATGGTATTATTATATATGCCAATGAAAATGTACCAAATTATACAGGAACTAATTTAAAAAAGATTATGGAAGATAAATATAAGAAGCAAGTCTTTGTAGAAAATGACGTAAATGCTGCTGCCATAGGAGAAGCCTTTTATGGAGCGGGTAAAAAAGAAAATAATTTTCTTTGTCTTACATATGGTACAGGAATTGGTGGTGCAATTGTTATAGATAAGAAGATTTATAAGGGAAGTCAGGGTGTGGCAGGTGAAATGGGACATATCGTAACCCACATTAATGGCAAACCTTGTAATTGTGGTCAATATGGTTGTTATGAGCAATACGCTTCTACTACTGCATTGATTCGAGAAGCCATGGAAATTGACGAAACTATCACCAATGGTAAACTATTATTTTCTAAAGTTAATGAAAAAGATACTACAGCAATCAACTTAGTAAACAACTGGATTGATGAAATTATATACGGACTCGTAAATCTCATTCATATCTTTAATCCTTCCTGCATTATATTAGGTGGAGGAATTATGGAACAATCCTATATAATAGAAGCTATTAATCATAAAATACCGAATAAGTTAATGGACAGTTTTAAAAATGTTACTATTATATCAGCTAAGCTTGGTAATAATGCTGGTGTATACGGAATGGCAGCAATAGCAAATGAAAGGATGCTTTAATTATGAATATTATTGAAACGAAAGATTATTATGAATTAAGTAGAAAGGTAGCAAATATTATCTCTGCACAGATAATATTAAAACCAAACAGTGTATTAGG
>JAFAEB010000096.1 GCA_023424235.1 Bacillota bacterium | reverse complement strand
GTGTCGATGATGGTTGGAAGGTTGGAGTAAAAACTATAAATAAAATAAAGTAAAATTACTAGGCTCTTGCGTATTTGCAAGGGCCTTTTTTATTTGGTGAAAAATTTTGCAAAAAGTTACTTCATATGTGTATCATTTGTGAGAATTCAGCATAATATGTATTAACCAAATAAAGTAGAAAAAAGCCAAAAAGCTATCAATAAAGTATAATTTGGCTGAAAGGAGCATATGAATATTATTAAAGGGCTTGATAATGGTTATTCCTATACAAAGGATAATGAATACAGAATATTTAAATCTGCTTATTCACGTGTAAACAAGACGCTAAGCGATGATAATAAAATCATCATAAATGGAGAATCAATTTATTTTGGAACTGGTACAATGAATGGCGATGTAGACAAAGTTAATAGTACCGTAAATGAAGTTTGCACACTGGCCAACATAGCGCAAACAGGTTCTCATGATTATTATTTAGTATTAGGCTTGCCATTTAATCAATGCCTAGGGAATGAAGAAAAGTTTAAAGAAAAAATAATGGAGTACAACAATAGGGAAGTAATATACAAAGATAAAAAGGTTAACTTCACAATTAGAGATGTTACTGTATTTGCACAAGGATTAGGAGCTGTATTCGGATTAGGATTACAAGATGGTGAATATATTACGTTTGATATCGGTAGCTATACTATGAATGTAGCGCTTGTAGAGATTATAAATGATATACCAAAAATTATACAATATAATACTTGGTATGATGGAATATTAACTATCTATGATGATATTATATCAGAAGTAAACAAAAGATATGAACTAACACTAAGCAATGATTATGCTGAAAAAATAATATCAAGAGGTTTGGTTGTTGATGGAGTAGAGCAAGATACTAGATTTGTTACACTTATGATGAAAGATTACTTAGAGAACGTATTTTCAAGATTTAAAACAAATTATCCTACATATTCAATAACTCCAATTTTAGCATCCGGTGGAGGTTCTATTTTATTGTGGAATGTATTAGAAAAAGCTTTTTGTAATGCAATATTATTACCAAATAGTCAGTTTGCTAACGCACAAGGTTATTACGACTTTGGGTTGAGAAAATATATGTAGAAGAAAGGTGGTGGGATTTTTGAACGATGCCGAAGAACTTAAGGATATTAGAGTTACTTTCCGGAACAACGAAACTGATAGAAAGTTAAGAAAAGAGATAACAGAAGCAAGTAAGATTATAGGTCCAGGTACCTGGATGAAGCAAGCAGCTTATGAAAAATTAGAAAGAGATAAATTATTAATTAATCAATCAAATAACAGAGTTTCGAAAAGTAATTCGACCATTAATTCTCTAGGAGACTTATTTAAGTAAAAAAATCCCCATGCAATGCTACTAACATTACACAGGGAAAACGTGTCAATCAATCCTCAAAAAGATTAACATATATAAATTACCATATTCTGTTCTAAATTACAAGTCTATTAAAGGGTATACTTACCCCAATCACAGTTGAGTAACTAGCTACACAGCGAGCTGGTTCACTGCGTTACACAACAGTGTATGCGCCAAAAGTTAAAAAAATGCATGTACACCTTGTCTTAATTCTTAAGATTATCTTAATTAATATCCCATCATAAAACCAGCTAATCTAATTCCAATTAGTATTACTGTTAACATTGCGTAACTCAAAACTATCACCTCGTTTCATCGTAAAGGAGTATGTATATATGGATGCATTAAATGTTTTATTAGAAGGTCTATTCTTCCGATTCTGTACAGTAGCAAAGTGGATATTTGCATTTCGTGTCGTATCAGATGTTATCAAAAGAGGAAATGAAAGTGATTTACAGGGCCTATTAAAAGCTGTAGGTGCAGGAGCTGTTGGATATGGTACTTTGTATTCAATTGTTTATATTCTTAATTTAGTTGAATCTACTGTTATAGAAGCTTTCAAATAGGAGGTATCATATGCTTGAATTTATATTAATGCTTTGTTTGGTTCTTATTTTCACACGTATCTATTTAAATAAATTTGATGTTAAAAATAAAGATGTTTTCTCAATTGCTATAGCTACTATTATCACCTTATTTTTTACACTTATTCAATTGATTTTAGATTTTATGTTAGGTTTGATTTTTTAGGAGGATGAAAGGTGAGATATAAAATTATCTATATTATGTATTTAGCTAGTACTGATGAAAGATTTCCTAATATCAATAGTGCTACTGCAAGTAATGAGAAAAGTTATGGCTTTATCATTGATTCGATACTAAATATATTGGTTATGACTTCAACATCCATAGGCTTAATCTGTAAATTGTTAATTTTTGGTAGTGTATTTATTTACTTGTGTAGTAATGATAAAAGATATTTTTCGTCCGCATTAAAGTGGTTTCTTATTTTTGTAGTTGCATGTGCATTTAAAGGAGGATTAACTTGAAAGAACTTAGTTTAAAGTTTTCCGATTACATAGAATATAAAAAACCAAAATACTTATTTTTAAAAATTACTCCATCATATAGCATAAGAAATTATAATTCAGATAAAATTTTAAATCTTATTGCAGGACTATATAAATCCATTGATAAACAGATTGTGACTATAAATAAAAAGCTGTTTTTTGAGTGTACCGCCAAAGTAAGTTATTATGTATACATGGAAAAGAACAATGTTCAATTTTATTTTATTGTTCCAGAAGCTCACTATAATTTATTTAAAGATAAAATAATAGATGTTTGGCAGAACAGAATCACTATAACCCAAGTCGATGAAATACCTTTATTCACTAAGGAATCTACTGCTTATTATGTTACATATAAAAAAGAAGATGCATTAAGCCTATCATGTGATAAGAGAAACAATGTACTACTAAATAGTTTACTTACAACAATTCATGTAATGGAAGAAGGTGATAAAGTAGGAGTGTTTTATAATTTTACTCCTGCTTATCAAAAGAGTTGGAGAGCTAATTACGAAAGAACCATGCAGAAAATGATAGAAGATATGCCAATTGGTAAAGATAAAATAAACCCACTATACATTGGTATTAAATTGCTTTTATTGATGTCTAAGACTATAGATTTTGTATTCGAAAGTATCATGCCGAGACAGAATATAGTTACGCAAAAAGCACTAAAAGAACTATATCTCACTGATGATACAATCAAAAAGAGAGAATCAACTATCGTAAACACACAAATTCTATGTTTTTCTCAATCCGAAGATAAAGGTAGAGAGGTAAATAATGCAATTAGTGTATGCCAGAGCTTTCAATGCTTGGATGGGGATAATTCATTAGTATATCGAAAACTAAAGAATGGTGAACGCAACATGTTAAATACAAGAATCAAAGGTGCTGACA
>JAFAEB010000022.1 GCA_023424235.1 Bacillota bacterium | reverse complement strand
ACTTACCGTTTTTCTTTAATTCTAGATTTACATCGGTTAAGATTTTTCGTTCATCATCTGGATAGCTAAAAGATACATCCTTAAATACAATTCCTGACTCAAAATTACTTAAGTGAATGGATTCTTCCGTACGATTCATATTTTTTAACGTAGCTTCTATTTTATCAATTAAACTCTTTGCTGTAAATAACTTCGGAAGATTTTCTGTAATTTGGAATAAAGGCCATGTCATACGTTGCATACCTTCAACAATAAGTAATAGGCTTGCTGCAGTAAGCTTACCAAGTGCTGCAAGATAACCCATTCCACATAAAACACCATAAAATGAACCATTCATAAAGAAGCGTTGAATACCATCTACAAAGGAATACAGACGTTCAATAATATAGCCTTTATACTGTATTTCATCACTTTTCTCATAATAGCTAGTGGTCACCTTATCTTGTAAATCATTACTTTTAACAATATGAAAGGCAGATAAGATTTCTTTAATATAAGAGGTATAACCATCAAATAAGTCACTTCTCTCTTTCGTTGCTTTCTTTAAAGGTTTTGATGTCAGGTGAGAAACAAGGGTATTTACAGCTGCAATACCGATTGCCATAAGGATTAACCATGGATTCACTGTACTTAAAATCCACATACCCACTGCAAAATTAGCAAAACCAGCACCAGTACTATGAATTGCTTCAATTAAATTTGTCTCTAAGGTATTGCAATCATTGGTTAAGGTAGAAATATATTTAGCATTATTCTCCTTTTGAAATTCTGCAATGTTCTTATTAAATACCTTAGCTACATAGTATTTTTTAATCTCCTCATTACCTTTCTTCTTATACAAGCCATTAAAGTAGGCATCTATAATACCAATGGGTATCAGTAAAAGTGCAAGTATAATTAATGGGGCAATATTTATTTTTAATAAGTCAAGTTGCTTATTTAAACCATAATCTAATAGTTTCATCATACGTACGTAAACAATACCATCATGAATTGTATACGCAATGGTTATGGATAAGGACAGGATTAGATATGGTGATACTTTTAATAGTTTTTTTAGCATGTTATTACCTCCCCAAAGTAATCCTTGGCATTGTACTTGTGTACACGTTCATTCTTGATTTCAAGTACATAATCGTAGGCATTCGTTACACCTTCATAGTACCTATGACTAATAGCGATAACCGTTTGTGGAAGTTCTAAGAATACTTTTTCTATTTCTAAACCAAGTTCCTCATTTAAACTTGAAGTACCTTCATCTACAAATAGGATATCCGATTCCTTTGCAATCGCTCTTGCAATAGATATTCTCTGTCTTTGACCACCTGATAAATTCTTACCATTTTCAAGAAGCCTTTCATTAATCCCATCTTTTTTATCTGCAACCACTGCATCAAGACCACATACCTTAACAGCAAATTCAACTTTCTCATCTGGAATATCCTTATATAATGAAATATTATTCCTTATAGTATCTTCAAAGAGAAATACATCTTGATAAATAAAAGCAACTTTCTTATTAAAAGACTGCTCTACAATCTCACGATAATCCGTCCCATCTACCGTAATACTTCCTGAATATTCATCATAGGTCATGGCTAAAAGCTTCATTAAAGTGGATTTGCCTGCGCCACTTACCCCTTTGATTAAATACTTCTTTCCTTTTTCAATTGTAAAAGAAGCATGCTCAAATATTACTTTATTATTATAAGCAAAACTTACATCCTCTACCTTAATACTATCAGTAAATATAAATTCGCTAGAAGCATTTTTATTTTCACTTATATCATCATCTTTCTTCGAGATTTTCTCGTAAATAGTAGCAGATGCTTTCATATCATTCCAATAAGGAAATGCACCAATTAAATTAAAACTCATCCTACTACAAAGCTGAAAGATAAAGGTAGCAATACCAAGTGAGTAACCATTTCCAATTTTAATAGATAAGTAAATCGTAACTCCAACCATTATGACATAGGCTAGAATTCGTATAGAGTTTCTTTGTAACTCTGTAAAGATAGTTGATAAAAACTTTCTCTTTTCAACAGAATTAATTGCTCGAATACTTTTATTTAAGAATTTTTCTTCCATATTGTTTAGCTTAAGAATCTCCATACCATTAAATGTATTCGCCATATCTACAGTGAAATGTTCATTGGCATTGGATACATCATTAAGTAAAACTACTGCCTTTTTGGAGAATACACTGGATAATAAAAATAGAAAGACAGATACCAAAATCATAGCAATGGATAACTTTATATCTAATACAAATAGGCATACTAATGACATAAAGAACATTCCTACATCAACTACAAAATTAAGAAAGCTATAGAAAAACTTCTTCTCAAAGGTATTGATATCATTGATTAAGTTAGATATGTATACTTCCTTCGACTTTTTGGAATATTCCTTAAAGGTCATATTTATGATTTTATCAAAAGCTTCTCTTCTCACTGTAAGTATGGTATTTCTCATAAAACCAATACGAAATAACCTTGATACAATAAAGCTGATGGGATTATAAATAATAAATAATAGGGTTACAAAAATAACTATACCATAAGATTTTATATCACCTTTATCAATTACGTTTAGGATTAATGAAAATACACCCATGGAAAAAAAATGTTCTATATTAAATAGGAAGGCTGCTAGTATGTACCTTATAAAACCTTTCCTATCCTTTAGTAATAATTCTTTCATAAAACTCCTCCTATTCCTCGTATGGGAATCATTTTAGCATACAAAAAATAGCAATTCAATAAAGAATGAAAAGATGTTACATTTGTCATATAAGGATGTGAATATTAGCATTTGGGTGTCATAACCCTCAAAGAGTGTTTTTCTTTCATGGGACCTAATTTCCTATAAAAAACTGGAAACTAATTAGCTTCCAGTTCATAATTTAAACCATATTATTATTTTTCATATACTTCTCTTTTTAATAGACCAATAAAAGGTAGATTTCTGTATTTTTCAGCATAATCGATACCATATCCTATAATGAACTCATCAGGTACTTCAAAACCCTTATAATCTACTTTAATCTCTCTTTCTCTTCTAGCAGGCTTATCAAGAAGAGTACAAATTTTTAATGATTTCGGATTACGACTTAATAAATTTTTTCTTAAGTATTCTAAAGTTAGACCTGTATCAATAATATCTTCTACTATAATAATATTTTTTCCATCAATATCATCTTCTAAATCTTTTATGATACGAACTACCCCGCTTGTTTCTGCAGAATTGCCGTAACTAGAGACAACCATATAATCAATATAAGCTGGTAGGCTAATTTCTCTTACTAAATCAGATAAAAATATACTTGCACCTTTTAAAATACCTACAAGCATAACCTCCTCTCCAGCAAAATCTTTTGAAATTTCAGCACCTAATTCGCGTACCCTATTTGCGATTACTTCCTTGTCCAAAAAAATAGATTCAATATCTTGTAACATAATTAACCTCTTTCTGATCATAGCTGTATATCCTTTTCATCCTCTATGACCTCTTCTTACAGTATTTCTATTAAGTTTAAGCTTTGTTGATATCATTATTTTATCGTCAATTAGTAATATAGTCAATTAGTAAGATAATTAATCGTAAAATTTGATTAACTCTACTCTTTCCCTACAGGATGAAAACCCATAAGATACGCTGGTATACCTATCATCGGTTTTTTTAACAAAGCGTTATATTTCTTTTTCACTTCATTATAAACCATGAGCTTATTCTCTAGTATCTTTTGTGCTACTGCATCATTTTCACCACCACGTTCCTGCATACATAGCCTACGGTGCATTTGCACTTGCTCATTAATAATTTCAAGGCTCTTTAGCTTTTCAGTAAGTTCCTTAAAAATTATAACAAACCATAAAGTAACAAATGCTGTCACACAAATTCCTGCAATAAACCAAGCAAGTGTAGCTGCTATCATAGAATCTCACCCTCTTTTCTCGTAGAACTTCTTATTCGATGGAATATCATACCATTATTATAATTTATAGCATCTCTATGATTTTCATATTTTTTTGTGTAGACAGATCAATGAAAGAACCTTCCACTCTAACCACAGGATTTGATATGTTATGT
>JAFAEB010000019.1 GCA_023424235.1 Bacillota bacterium | reverse complement strand
CCTCCTGGGCCGCCTGGGCCTTGCTGTTGGCCTCCTGGACCAATAATAATTGGATAGCGAGGTTGTTGCATGGAAGAAACTTTATCTTTCTCTTTATCTGAATTAGCGGAAACAAAAGGATACCCTTCGTTTTTTGAGTATAGGTTCTTTAACATTTCATTATGTTTTAACTCATTTTGATTTTTGTATCTATCTTGATCCAATATTAAATTCCTTTCGCATATTACTATACATTATCATATGAAGTAATACCTTAAAGGTGAAAGCAAGATTAAAATATAATTGAGTACATTATATAAAGGTATATTTAGTCAAGTGATTATTATTGTGTGTAGTAAAATTACTTTAACATCATTCTATTATACTACCGCCCCACTCAATTAAGGAAAATCCAGTTCGATTAAATCTTGTTAGTACTTGCTCTTCAAGTAACAAGTACTCATCCAAAGGCTGGTAAACCATAAATATTCGTAGCATACTATCAGGCTGTGGGGAAACCGTTAACTTAGCATTTTCTGTGTAAATAGTTGTTTGAAATGAAATTTTATTATATGGATTCTTTTCCATAAACGGAACCCAAAACTCCATAAAATCTTGTGACTCCTTCTCATTTAGACCCATGTAGGATAGCTTTTCAGTTAAAAATTGCTCTGTTTCACTTCCCTTTATACAAAAGCCTTTCGACATATCGTATTGAAGATCACTTTCCCCTTCCCAGAACAGATATGGGTATTCTATATTTTCTACATCAAGGATTCTTCCATCTGGATAAGCTGTCACCTCCCAGCCGTCTTCATAAATTGGATAGGTATGAGTTAATGTTCCATTGTAATCTAGGCTAATATTTACCTTCGTTGGCTCCTTTGGATAAAGATATATAACTGGTTTATAAGCTATACCCGGTTCTAGTTTAAAATCACTTAATTCAACTGCAATCGCGGTTATCTCAAATGAGGTATCTTTCACAACTTCTATCATCTCATCGTAATAGACATCCACATAATCACCAACACATAGATCATCATCTAGGTTTTCGCTATATACTTTATATTCACTTGGTGATGGCCATGGATGACTTGCTAAAAAGTAACCCTCTCCAAGTTCCGTAATAGCAAGTGTTACAAATTCTTTATCTGTAAGTTCTAGTTTCGTATCATTACTATCGTTTGCTTCATACGTATCATCCTTTGCATCGTTTACATCCTTTTTTGTGCAAGAAACTAACATTGTTAACACTGTTATAATACTGATTAGATATAATACCTTTTTCTTATACTTCACCTTTAGTTTCATATACTTCCCCTTTCATACAGCATAATTGATTATCTAAAATTTATAGTAGGATACCTTCCTTTATCAACTTATTTAATATATAAAATAAATAAAATCTTTACCATCTTACATAATTTATATAATCTGTATCGCCTGTAAAGTATTTTAATTTATATTAAATTCATAAACTCAAGCCAACTTCCTATATTCACTAGGAGTCATTTTTATCATACTTTTAAATAGATCATTAAAGTATTTTATATCATAATATCCAACTTTTTCAGCAATATCTGTTATCATTTTGTCTGTACAAGCTAATAACTCACAAGCTTTTTCAATTCTAACCTTTTGAAGATACTTACTAAAGGTGTAACCTGTCTCAGCTTTAAATCTCCTGCTAATATACTGGGTTGTGAAATGATACTCCTTACAGTATTGTTCTAATATATTTTTACTACGATAGTTTGCATGTATAAACTGAATTGCATCGGATATGGTTGTACTTTTTGATTTGGCTTGTTCACTCGTTACAATATTGCGCATTGTTTTAATTAATACCTCAAGTAATCGACATCGAAACACATCGTTATATCCAACTTGCTTCTCCTCATATTCTTTCAACATACCTTGAAGTAATCCTAGAATACTTAAATCCCCATCATGAAAGATACGATTAGCAGAAGTTTGCCCTAAGTACAATTTGTTATACCGTAGTAAACATCCATGCATTAGCTCATCAAAGGAACAACACCCTTTTAAAGTCTCATCTATAATTTCAGGAAGAAATAAGCAGTTGATTAAAGTTAGATTCTCACTTTCTGTATAACTATGAACACTTCCTAAGTCTACGATAAAGTAATCTCCTACTGATACTATAGTAGAAACACCATTTAAGGTATGAATAGCGCTTCCTTCCATTACATAAACAAGTTCATAAAATTTGTGATCATGTCCTTCTAAATCCTGTTGATAATACTTTTTAATGATTAATTTATCTCTATCGCTAATATCGTTATCAAGTCCTTGTAAATCAAGAGTATATGCTTTTTTCATATTCATAAAGGTTAATTTACCCTCCTATTTTGACTACAATCACGGGTTTAATCTCAGCATACTATTTGCTATCCTTAATGTCAATAAGAATAAAACTTACATTTTTATTATATTTTATAGGAGGATGTGCTATGATTTTTAAGGCAAAATGGATAAAACCTAAAACTGATATGAATGATGTCTGCCCATTATTTATTCGAACATTTACTTCAAAAGTTCAAGTTAAAAGTGCAACACTTGCAATAACTGCACTTGGAGTATATGAAGCGACTCTCAATGGAAAACGAGTTGGCGAATTTATACTTGCACCTGGTTGGACTACCTATAAGGATCGATTACAATACCAAGAATATGATGTTACTAATTTATTAAAAGATACGAATCACTTAGAAATCCTTGTTGGTAAAGGGTGGTATCGCGGTCGATTACCAGGCTGGAAAACAGCATCAAATCAAGAGAATTATAAGAAACAACCTGCAGGAATGATAGCAACATTAGAAATCCATTATCATGATGGTAGTAGTCTAACCATTCACTCTGATGAGTCCTGGAGCTGTAGAGAAAGTAAAGTACGTTTTTCTGAACTATATGATGGAGAAACCTTTGACGCTTCATTTGAAACAGAATCCATACATAATGTAGAAGAATTTGATGGTCCAACGAATACCTTAATCTTACAAGAGGGAGAAGAAATTCGCGAACAGGATCATATACTTCCAGCTCGCTTAATTACCACCCCAAAAGGAGAACTTGTTCTCGACTTTGGTCAAATAATAACAGGATACCTTGAGATTCAAGTAAATGCACATGCCCATGATATCGTTGAACTCTCTCATGGTGAAGTATTAGATAAAGACGGTAATTTTTATAATGAAAATTATAGAGGCGCAAAGTCAAAATACATCTATATTTGTAAAGATGGATTGCAAAGTTATAAACCTAAATTTACTTTCTATGGATTTCGTTATATTCGAATTGATAGCTTTCCTAAAGGTATCGATACTGCCAAAATAGAGAATTTTAAAGCAATTGTCATTCATTCCAAGATGTGTAGAACAGGAAATATTACTACTTCAAATCCGATGTTAAATAAATTATTTCGTAATATAATCTGGGGGCAAAAAGGTAATTTTGTTGATGTCCCTACAGACTGCCCACAAAGAGATGAACGTTTAGGTTGGACTGGTGATGCTCAAGTATTTATAAAAACTGCAGCGCTAAATTTTGATGTAGAAAAATTCTTCACCAAATGGCTTAAGGATATGGCTTCGGATCAAGAAGAAAGTGGTGGAATCCCACATGTCATTCCAGATGTTTTAGGCGAACACAGTAGTAGTGCTTGGGCTGATGCAGTAACCATTTGCCCATGGGAGCTCTATATGGCTTATGGTAATAAAAGAATTTTAGAAAATCAATACGAAGCCATGACAAAATGGGTTAATTATATTACAAATCATACAAAGGATACCTACCTTTGGACTGGTGGTTCACATTTCGGTGATTGGCTTGGTCTTGATGCTCCATCTGGAAGTTATAAAGGTTCCTCAAGAGAAGATTTTATTGCTTCTGCCTTTTATGCTTACTCTACTTCCTTAGTTATAAAAACTGGCAAAGTATTAGGTAAGGATGTAACTGAATATGAGAATTTATATGAGAATATTCTTAAGACCTTTCAATCTACCTATCCTGTATACTTTACACAAACGGAATGTATTTTAGCAGCTCATTTTAGATTATCTCCTGATTGCAAAGCTACTGTAGACCAACTTGCTACTATGATTATAGATGCTGGTGTAAAGCTTCAAACTGGATTTGTTGGAACTCCATATCTCCTTCATGTATTAAGTGACTATGGCTACGAAGAATTAGCCTATTCCTTATTACTACGTGATAAATATCCTTCTTGGCTATATCCTGTTACCAAAGGAGCTACTACCATCTGGGAGCATTGGGATGGCATTATGGAAAACGGTGACTTTTGGAGTGCAAATATGAACTCCTTTAATCACTATGCTTACGGTGCTGTAGCAGATTGGCTCTATGGAGTTTGTGCTGGAATAAAACCTATGGAAGATTATCCAGGATATGAGAAAGTGCAAATCCATCCTCATCCTGATAAAAGACTAGATATGTTTAAATCATCTTTAGAAACAAGACATGGACATATCCACTCTGAATGGACAAAGGAAGAGGGCAATTGGCGCTATGATATTAATACACCTGTAGATGCAGTAATAACAATAGCAGATACTACGTATGAGCTACCGAAGGGACAATATGTATTTTTTAGTCCGATAAATAAATAGAATGAATTGTAGTGAAAATTAAATCGTAAAACACTATTTGCTAAAAATTATGGTATATAAGTATGTCTGAAGGAGGGATATGATTTTCCCTCCTTCGTTAGTAATGGTAAAGAAAGTGAATAAGCTTACTTCTTAACGGTATTTGTTAATTGTTTCATCACTCCAGATATGAGCTTCTATATATCTTTCTGGACCAAATTTGCCATCGTTATTCCAATCTTGTGGTAAACCATACTTCTTTATTATTTCCAAAATCTCACTATAAGTATAAAGCTTTCTACGGTATTCTTTCCAATCGTCGTCTCTAGGCCAAGGGCTGAATGTTGGATGAGAATCTCCGTATGTAAAAGAAATTGTCTTTAGGTCAAATTCCTCGATAGGAATCTTTATATAAGCACATTCTTCAAACCAAGTGCTTAACCAAGGGCTATGCTCTACTACCATGTAATGTGGGGCATTTCTATTTATAATTCCGCCTTTTTTCAGAAATTCTTTTCTTATGATATCTTCATACATATGTCTTCTAAACATATATTCCGAATCACGCTGTGCACTCTGTGTAGACGGTTTAATCTCTTTAATTTTATTTAGAATAACGTTTGCTTCATCAACAGCTATATCTGATAAATTAACAAACGGTCCCATTGTTTTATCAAAGTAATGATAAAGAAAAATAGTAACACCTCCCATAAAATATTCTCATTTTCTTCCAAACTCTTAATTCATTTTTGTCGAAGCTTTATGATTATGTATCTTATTAATAATAAGCTTTCTTACAACTTCCCAAAGTTCTTAAGATATAACATATTTTCAATGATCACATTCGCCTTCCACCAATTCCTACTAATCGCCCATTCATTGGCATATTCATTCCAATTCCAAGGAATATTCCAAGAACCATCAGATAGCTGATTATTAATTATATATTCACACTCGTACTCTGCGATTTCTTTATTCACTTTATAAAAAATACTATCCCTTGAATTAAAAAATTGAGATGGTTTACAGATATAAGAAGTTTCCCATTCTATTTTATTGTGGGTGATGAGACTTTTCACACCTTCTATAAGCTTATCTTTTAAAGCTTTTAAATCTACTAGATCATATGTATTGGAATTTTCTAAATACTCCATAAGTCGAATATAGCAACTTAATGTGTGCATGTCATTAACAGCTTCTACGAATAAAAACGCAACTGCTTCTTTTACAATACAAGTTCCAAGGTTGTATAGTTTACTGCCTTTTTCAGCAAAACGGATGATAAATCCAGCAAGACAAGCTGTTGGATTATAACTATTGTGGCTTAAACTCACACTCTCTGTATGCCACCAAGGTGCATGTGGATAATCATTATTACTTATCACTGTATTACTCCAAGTCTTACCATTAAAATCAGCCCCACTTTCAAGATAGTGTAGAATACCTTGTATAATAGGATGTGTTTGATCAGCAAATGCAATTTCATGAAGTAGTTCCGTTGCTTCCCAAGTTTGAATTGGTGATGAGTTAGGATTCCAAGAATCAGCTTCTAGTGCATGTCCAAAACCACCATCTTCATTCTGATAAAAGGAAAGTGCCTTTAATACTTCCTCTTTATTGCCACCTTCAAATAAATAATTCCATCTTGCTAAATCGAGTGGTCTGGCATTACGATAAATAAACTCTCTTGATTTATTTAATAACGATTTCATTATACTGATATCTCCTCTCATGAAAACCTTAGTAACATCATAATAAATCCAAGAACAATTAGGTAAATACTATTACCTATAAAAACTCATTTTCAAGTTCTCTTACCTATATAACATTATATAACTATCCTATTTACATTAATCAATCATTCATTACTAATTTACTGTTTTACAATCCCTCCAGCATATTTGTTCTATTTTATCAAACTATACCGGAGGTTGAGTCTAAATGTAATATTCTTTTAGTCTTATATTATTTATTCATTACTTTTCTTTTTCAAAATTATAGCAAGTATTATGCCAGCTACTAACATGATAAATCCTAAAATCATAATAAACATACCCATAATGTATACAGGATTATTACTTACACCAAAACTTGAGAAGGTGTTATTAAACTGATTTCCAAATCCATTATAAAGATTCTCCATACCAAATTCATTTTGGATGGAAGTATTTCCAGAAAATATTCCACCAAAAAAGTTAGAAATACTGTTACTAAACATCCTCCGTACCATATATAGTGCTAATGCGCCCATTCCTATAAATCCTGTTCCAATAACTGCAATATATACACCCACTAACCAACCATACCGACGAATTAAACGACCGATTACTCCAGGTACTGAATCTACCCAATTATTTGGAGCAGTGTATGGTTGTGAAGTAAAATTTGAAGTTTCTTGCGACCTCTCATCTTCCTTATTATTTACTTCATCGTCCTCGGATAGCAACCAGTCTGTACTTACTCCAAATGTATTGGCAATTAATAACAACTTGCTAATTTCAGGAACAGCATCTCCAGTCTCCCATTTACTAATAGCTTGACGAGAAACTCCAAGTTTTTCAGCAAGCGCTTCTTGTGATAATCCTTCTTTTTTTCTACAATATAATATCTTTTCATGAATCTTCATAATAATAACCATACCTTTCTAGAGTCTTTCGACTTTGTGCTATGCACAAAGCAACCTGCGAAAAATTTGCTTTCGCACCATACTTCTATCTTTATTTTTGATATCTTAAGTTTATCAAAAACACGGTTGCGATACTACCAACAGGTGCTTGAAGATTCGCAACTACCGGTTGCAATGGTATAATATCATATAATTTCTCTATCTTATTTCATAAAACTACGTAAATATATCCTGTTACCATCTGGATCATAAAAACTAAGATTTCTCGTACCCCATGGTCTAGTCATAGGTTCTTCAATTATTTTTACACCTAATGTTAATAGTTTACTATACTCATAATCCACATCATCAACTGTAAATGCAAGGCAGATATTTTGATTGTTATTATTCTTTACAGAACCATCATTGTAGATGGTTAACATAGTTTCTTCAGCGATTATTGTTTGATGAATGGAATCATTACTATCATTCTCTACCCCTAAAAATGTTTTATAAAAGTTTGCAAGCCTTACTACATCATTGCTTAATAATCCAACTTCCCCTACTCTCATAGATACCTCTTTTCTAATCAACTTCATTCGTATTTCATCTGAAAGCTTCTATATTTAGCTATAGTAAATTAGTTCATCTTATTACGAATTTCTTCTGCATATTCTGCCTTCGTGATAGAATAAAACAAGGTATTAACTTCTTTATTATTAAGAAGTTTTAATACATCCTGTTTCGTAAATTTATAGTGAAATCCACATTTTTCAATCACTCTTTTCGAATTCCCGTTGAAATCAAAATGTCCACACCAAATAAGATCTAAGTCTAAGGTCTCAAATGCATAATTCATTACGCATTGAACTGCTTCAGGAATAATTCCCTTGCCCCAATAGGAGGGATTTAAAACATATCCTATTTCTCTTTGTTTTAAATGGGAAAGAGCTTCATCTGGTTTTCTATGGTGAAGACCAATACTACCAATAACTTTATTTTCAGACTTTAATACAATTGCATATGTATCCCCATCATTTATAAACATTTTAATTATTGACTTACTCTCTTCTTCATTTTCATGAGGCTTCCAACCAGCATTGGGACCTACTAGCTCACTTTTGGCATATTCATAGACATCACTACTATCCGATTCCATCCATTCTCTTAGA
>JAFAEB010000009.1 GCA_023424235.1 Bacillota bacterium | reverse complement strand
GTTGGATATACCCCTTATTACACCACTGGTGTTTGGGTAGGCTATGATTCTCCAAAACAATTAGATAGCTTATCTGGCGCATCTTATCCTGGACGTATCTGGAAGGATTATATGACTTCGATTCATGAAGGACTAGAGCGTCTTAACTTTACACCATTTAAAGATAGAGTAAAAGAAGAAACTGCCCTACCTACAGAAGAGCCTATAAAGGAACCTAGCGATACTCCGGATGGTGATGAGGACATATCGGATAATCCCCTGGATGATAATCCAAACGGGATTGGGGATGGTAGTTCTAGTGATGGTGGTAATCAGAATGAGGATGACGAAGAAAGCAATGGTGGAAATGAAATTCCAGCAGATAATGGCAATGTAATACCTCCAACTACGACTCCGACAACTCCTAGCCCACTTCCAACCCCTATTATTACTGACTCAAGTGATGAGGAGGATAGTGAGGATGGATGGAGTGATGAGGTAACATTTCCAGGTGATGATAGTGATTATGATGGTTTTACGGACCCAATAGTAGGTCCATAATAGAAAAGAAGCTTTTGCAAAATGGTATATGAACTATATTGTAAAGGCTTCTTTTTTAAAATTTTGGAGGTATGAAATATGATAGTGGATACGAGTCGTTTTAACGGTTTGTGTAGTTGTGGTCATGTGCATGAAATTTCAGTTAAGAATATAGTGATAGAATCAAAGGCAACAAGATACATAAAAGAGTTTATAAAAGCTTATACAAAGCCAGTATTTCTATGTGATACCAATACAAAACGCGCAGCAGTTAAGAGTATGGGATCTTATTTTCTTGAATATGAAGTCTTAGAATTAGAGGGTAATGATATACATGCGGATAATATACATGTTGACTATATTCAAGAAAGACTTACAGACAAAGCAGATATACTAATTGCTGTAGGTAGTGGAACCATTCATGATCTTACAAGATATATTGCTTTTGTACGTAACATTCCATTTATATCAGTGCCAACTGCAGCTAGTGTAGATGGGTTTGTTTCCACAGTTGCGGCTATGACTTGGTATGGTTTAAAAAAGACGATGGCAGCAGTTGCACCTCAATATGTCGTAGCGGATACGGATATTTTTTCAGCTGCCCCATATCGCCTTACTGCTTCTGGTATTTCGGACTTAATGGGAAAATACACTGCGCTATTAGATTGGAAGGTATCTAACATTGTATGTGATGAATATTTTTGCGAAAGTATCTATAACTTAGAGTTAGAGGCAGTACATGAGGTAGAAGCTGTTTTAGATAAAATTAAGTTACAGGATAAGGAAAGTATGGAGAAACTGATGTATGCCCTTATTCTATCTGGGTTAGCAATGCAAATGATTGGGAACTCTAGACCAGCTTCTGGTGCAGAGCATCATATTGCTCATCTTTGGGAAATGGAAGTAATAAACGAAAAGTTAGATGCCCTTCACGGAGAGAAGGTATCGATTGGGTTAATACTATGTCTTGACTACTACCAAAAAGTGAAGCAGGCCATTGAAAGAGGTAATTGTATGGTAGATAATAATGTGGCATTTGAAACAGATGTTTTAGAAGCTACCTTTGGAAATGTGGGGCTTTATGAAGGTATATTAGAAGAAAATGGAAGAAATATATTAGAAGATATTAATCCAGATAAGTTAAATTGCGTATTACCTTTAATTGCTTTGGAACTAGAAAAACTACCAAATGCTATTGATATGAAGCAAAAATTAAGTAATGCAGCTTGTGTAACAGATATGGAACAAATAGGTATAGCTGCTGACATAAAGGACCTAACCTTAAAATTATCTCCATATGTACGTAGAAGATTAACTTTATTGCGACTATCTAAAATGTTTACAATAGGAGTTTTGGATTGAAGCTAAGGTCACATAATATCAAACATAAAAAGGGAGTGCTTTTATGCAACTCCCTTTTATATAAGTAACTATTTAATTTTGTTATTGTGTTCGTTTAGTAAATTTTGAATACGCTCAGTTGGGTTTAATAATTTACTAATGGAACTATCATGATTTAATGTATCAATTAAAAGAGCAATATATTTACTCATATCTACATTAATGTAGTATGGTTTTGCTAATAATTCTTCTGGTTGATATACTAAGTTAGTAGTTAAAACACGATAAATTAAGCCTTGTTCATAAGCTTCATCGAATTTATCAAAACCATTTGTAAATAAACCAAATGTTGAAGCAACAAAAATTCTACCAGCTTTTCTTCTTTTTAATTCTTTCGCACAATCGATCATACTTTCACCTGAGGAGATCATATCATCGATTATAAACATATCCTTGCCTTCAATGTCAGCTCCTAAGAATTCATGAGCAACAATAGGATTACGACCATTAACGATGGTTGTATAATCGCGACGTTTGTAGAACATACCTAAATCTACACCTAATACGTTAGCAAAGTATACAGCACGGCTCATTCCACCTTCGTCAGGGCTTATAACCATCATATTACTAAAATCAACGTCAGGTACATTCTTAACAAGGTATTTTATAAATTGATAGGTTGGTTGAACTGTTTCAAAACTCTTTAGTGGTATCGCATTTTGAACACGAGGATCATGAGCATCAAAGGTAATAATACTTTCTACACCCATATTGGTTAATTCTTGAAGTGCTAATGCACAATCTAGAGATTCTCTTGATGTTCTTTTATGTTGTCTACTTTCATATAAGAAAGGCATAATTACGGTAATTCTTCTAGCTTTACCACCAACTGCCGCAATAATTCTTTTAAGATCCTGATAATGGTCGTCTGGAGACATGTGATTGGTATGTCCACAAACAGTGTAAGTTAGACTGTAATTACATACGTCTAAAAGTAAGTATAAATCAGAGCCACGTACAGACTCTTTAATTACACCCTTTGCTTCTCCTGAACCAAATCTAGGGCAGTGTGCATCAATAAGATAAGAGTCACGTTGGTAACCTGCAAATGCAATTGTAGATGTTTGTTCATTTTTTCTTTCATCACGCCATTCTACAATGTAATCATTTACTTTATTTCCAAGAGTTTTACTGCTTTCTAATGCAATAATACCAAGTGTACCAACTGGAATCGTTTCTAGTATCTTTTCTTGCTGCGGCATTTTATTGACCTCCAATGATTTTGTTTGATATGTTTATAGTTAGTTTAATATAAGTGGTGAAGCGGTGTTAACCGCTACTCGTAAAATGTCCATTAACGTTATACCATTAACCTCAATGTTAGTCAAGGCTTTCTTACCTGAATCGTCGAAAATGCTAAAATAATTTCTTTAAACGTATGTCTTCACCAACAATTTTTAGTAGTGTATAATTGCTTGCAATACGTGAAAAAATTCGTTCGCTATAAGTAGTGTTAATATTGTCTAGCGAAAGATTAGTAGAAATAATGGTAGACTTACGTCTTAAGTAACGTTCATTGATACATAGATATAATTGGACATTAATAAAGGAGTTGGTAAGTTCAGTACCTAAATCATCGATAATGAGTAAGTCACAATCAAGAATATATTCAAATTGCGTCTGTAACTCATAATTATCATCACCTTTATCAAATTTATTTTTCTCAAGTATATCAAATAATTGAAAAGCAGTAAGATAAATTACAGTATGAGCAGTATCTAATAATTCTTTAGCAATACAGTTACATAGAAAGGTCTTTCCCACACCAGTATTGCCATATAATAAAAGATTATTATACTCTTTATCAAAGGTTTCTATAAAGTTCTTACAGATTGATACGGTCTTTGTCATATTCTCATAAGGAGTTAATCTAGTACTAGGTTCGATATAATCCTTTGAATAATAATCAAAAGAAAAAGAATTAAAATTTTCCCTAGTTAAGATCTGTTTTATATTAGATTGTGAATATAAAACATCAACAATGGCTTGCTTAAAGCATTGACATTTTTCATTTTGAATAAAACCAGTATCTTTGCAGCGGCTACATTCGTAAGAAGGCTTTAAATAATCAATTGGATATCCGTGTTCTAATAGTAATTCTTCCCGTTTTGCATTAACATTCATTAGAAATTGTTCTAACTCATGATAGGAACTAGTATTACCATAAAGAGATAGTTTAGCACTTTTTATAGAAAGCTTCACAACTTCTTCATCTAACTCTTTTAGGGCTGGAATTCTTTTATAAGCTTCTTCAATTCTAGCATCAAGTTCATGTTTATTTTTTAGTTGTTTGTTATCATATTCACGTAAAATCTTATTGAATTGATAATTTTTTAAAGCCATAGTTCCTCCTTCTTAACACACTACTTATTTTTATGTAATAATCGTTGTTCCATTGAGGAATAATCATCATCTGTATAAGTACGTTGTGGAAATGCATTAAAACGATTGTTACTAGGAGCTTGATTCTTGCTAGCAGTTGCTTTGGTATTGTTTGTTCGATTTGCTGCAATTCTTTGATGCTCATCATCTAATTGCTTAATTTGATTTAACTCCTTCACACCTTTTTTGAACCAATTTTCTAAGATTTTATCAGCATATTTAAAATCAGGTTTTTGAGTAGCTAAAATAGTACGATTACAAGCTTCTACTATGATATCAATGGTTAAGCCATATTTGGTTAGCCATTTATTAATATATTGTTTTTCCACTTGGCCTGGAGAACGATTGAGGCCAAATGCTTTATTTACGGCATTGTAATTACTATTGTAAAGTGCGGTTGCTTCTTCTGCCTTTTCAACAGTATCAATTCCTTCTTCTGCCCAAGATAAGGCAACTGCTTCTATGTAGGAAGGATTCTTTTTATTTTTTGAAACACAATATTCATATAAGTACATAATTAATTCCGCTGAAAAACCAAGACTTTCATATAAATACAGAATTAACTGTAGATCCATTGGTTTTATTAAACGGTCTAAATAAATTTCTATAATATTTAGTAACCATTTTACTTCGTCGGAATTGGTAAGTTGCTTGATTTGAGCTTCTGAATAGGTAGGTTTTTCAAACTTCGTATTTCGTTCTATCTCATCATAAGACTTTTCTATTTGGTCTCCTGAAGGAATCGTTTTGTTAGTAGAAACAGTAGTAGGAGCAATTTCTTCGTAGGAAGTATACTCCTCCGTATTAGAATTACGATTTGTAGTATTTAATTCATAGATATTATTTATTGTAATGGATGTTATTTCATCATTGGAATTGCGAAGAAGCGTTATTAAATTAACTTTCTCCCAATAACAAAGTGCACGAATAATATCCTTTTCGGTATCATCTAACCTATCTGCTATGGAGGATATGGCAACTGTTGTATCCATAGAACTATGCATACATCGAAGTAAATATAAATATACTTTAACGTAGGAACCATTAGCGGATGGCATATAGTGGTCTATAAATATATTGGGAATGATAGTGGTATCGTATACACTGTTCGCGTTTAATAATATTGTACTCATCTCTCATTGACCTCACATCTTTTCTTAATCACGGTCATTATATCACAGGTCAGAATAGAAAGAAATAGCCTTTTTCCCTTAGGATCCTAGGAAGAAGTCTTATGTGGATTATGTGGATAATGTGGATAAGTTGTGAATGAATTTAGATTTTATCCAATTTATCTCGGTTAAACCCTTAAAAATCAAACAAACCTTAGAGGTCGACTAGTAAACCATTTAAAATATTATGTGAACTAAAAAATCCACAACCTTAGCAATTGTAAATTGTTGATAAGATTGTGGATAATGTGGATAACTATTCACCTAATAATGATTCTCCAATAGTTACAATGTCTCCAGCCCCCATAGTTATCAACAGGTCGCCGTTAGTACAATGTTGTAATAAAAAATTTTCTATTTCATCAAAACTTTTCATATAATAGACTTCTTTTCCTAAATGGAGTAATTCCTCATATAAATCATTGGATGAAATTTCAAGAGTATTAACTTCTCTAGCAGCATAAATATCAGATAAAATAATTTTGTCTGCTAATGATAAGGAACATGCAAATTCTTTTAAGAAGGATTTGGTCCTTGTATAAGTGTGAGGTTGGAACACACACCATAGATTATTATGGTTTACATTCTTAGCTGCGGTTAAGGTTGCTGTTACTTCAGTTGGGTGATGAGCATAATCATCAACGATAGTTACACCGCCAATTTCTCCTTTATATTGAAATCTTCGGTCTGTTCCTTTAAAGCTGTATAATGCTCTTTTAATTGTTTCAATGTCAATACCTAGACTTAAAGCTAATGCAATTGCTGGAAGTGAGTTGGATATATTATGGTTTCCAACTACGCTAAGCTCAATTTTAGTTAAGTATGTTCCGTTCTCATATAAATCATAGGAGCCATTACCAAATTCATTGTATGTGATATTACAAGCTCCATAATGTTTTTTAGCACTGGATATAACAGGTTCTATCTGCTCAACACTATAAGTTACAAAATCACATGGTAAATTCGTGGTGAAATAATCTAGTTCTTCAATATCACCATTTATAATTAATAACCCTTGTTTAGGCAGGCGATTTGTAAAAGCTTTAAATGAATGTCTAATATCCTCTAAATCCTTAAAGAAATCTAAATGGTCGGATTCTACATTTAATATAATAGCTCTCGTTGGATTAAATTTAAGGAAGCTATTTGTATATTCACAGGCTTCTGTAACAAAGCAGTCTCCTGCCCCTATTTTTAAGTTTCCTTTTATGTCTTTTAAAATTCCTCCTACTGTAATGGTAGGATCTAAATTAGCTTCTAACAATATTAAAGAAATCATGGATGTTGTAGTTGTTTTTCCATGAGTACCAGAGATAGCAATGGCTTCTTTATAGTTTAGCATTACCTGACCTATTAGTTCAGCTCTATCTATAATTGGGATATTTCTTTTTAATACTTCCTGATATTCTTCATTACTTTCTTTTACAGCACTTGTGTACACTACAAGATCCAAATCATCACTTATATTTGTGGCTCTTTGCCCATACATAACCTTAATACCTAAGGAGCTTAAATGTTTTGTTATCTGACTTTCTTTTCCATCGGATCCACTTACAGTAAAGCCTATCGTATGTAAAAGTTCTGCTAGGCCACTCATAGATATTCCACCTATCCCTATAAAATGTACTTTTATTGGTTTATCAAAATTAATATGATACATATTGCACTTCCTATCTTTCTAACTTAGCTAGTAAATCACTACTGACTAAATTTATTTATGTATATTTTTTTCAAAGGGCCTTAATCGACACTTTTGTAATCTTATATTTTAGCATGAAAAAGAGCTACTAGGATTAGTAGTTTATCTTTCTAATTTGTCATGCTGTTTTATAGGATTTTACTTGTTATTATAACCCTTTATAATAAAAAAACAATTAAAACTTTATAGTTATCATTGTTTCGTAGTAGTTTGCATAACTACAACATATGAAGTAAATCGGTATTCGTTGCCTATTTTTATCGTTTTGAATGTAAATTCATAAATTTTCACTATAAAATCAATAATAGTTCTCATTTATTATCAAAAATGTCTATTAATTAAATAATTTTTTTATTTTGCTTGTAAATATTATTCACTTTTATGTAAAACAATGGTATAATAGTATCATTAAACACAAGATGGGTGTGCAATTAAAATAGTATTAATTGCTATTCTTCTTACACTGCATGAGCAGATGGTTTATACATAATATTAAAGGGGGAAATACAAATGCAGATCACTGATGTACGTATAAGAAAGGTAACGAAGGAAGGTAAAATGAAGGCGGTTGTATCAATTACTATGGATAATGAGTTTGTTATTCATGACATCAAGGTAATTGAAGGTGAAAAGGGATTATTCATCGCAATGCCAAGTAGAAAAGCTGGAGATGGGGAGTATAGAGATATCGCACACCCAATTAATTCGGAGACAAGAGACAAGATCCAAAAAATTATTTTAGAAAATTATGAAGTAGCAGCGTTTGAATATGAGGAAGTAACTCAATAAAAAGAGAAGGTGACTTGGGATATAACAAAAGTCACCTTTTCTTTACAATAGAAATAAGTTATACTATATCTTAACTTAGTAATAATGCAATGAAAGGTAAGGTCTGTATGAAGCAATTTTTAGCATCCCTTTATAAAATAGTTATCGCTATTTTATTAATATATTTACTTGAAGATAAATATGAATTCTCCACTTGGGTTAAAACCAATAGTTTTATGTATGAGCGGACCAAAGAAGATGAATTTGTACTTTCACTTCGAGAAAAGCTACTAGATGGTAAGGAAACCTTTACCTTAAATTACATAGGTGAAATTGAATTAGAACGCTTTACAAATGAAATTATAGATAAAGTGTATGAGATAGATTATAGTGATACTTCGAGTGATTACGATTATTTAAGATATAATATTAGAAGCATTTACACAAGTATTAAAGGATTTGGTAATAATCTTAAGGTAACTTATAAAATTGATTATAATGAATCGAAGGAAGAAACGAAGCAATTAGACAAAGAAATTGATAAATTATTTAAGGAGTGGAAGGTGTCAGAGCTTTCTCAATATGAAATTGTAAAACAAGTACACGATTATGTGATTAATAATGCCTCCTATGATAAGACTTTAACCAAGTATTCTGCTTATGAGAATTATTTTGATCAAAGTTCTACTTGTCAGGGTTATGCTTCTCTAGCTTATAAAATGCTTACCCAAGCGGGTATTCCGACTAGAATTATAACAGGAACTGCAGATGGGCAAAGTCATGGATGGAATATAGTTAATCTAGATGGCAAATGGTATAATCTCGACTTAACTTGGGATGATCCATTGACAGTGGATGGTAGTGATATTTTAGTCTATGATTACTTTCTAAAATCCGAAGAGGAATTTAAAAATCATATAAGAGATAGTGAATTTACGACGAAGGAATTTTATGCAAGCTACCCTATGGGGGATTTTATACTTACAACAAAAGGCTTTCATGATTTGGATTAAAGTTTTAATTTCGAATAAAACTATTGCTATGTAAAATTGATTGGATTATAATAAACCATGTAACTGCACCTATATTTATTATAGGTGCAGTGTGATCTTATGCCCATTTTTATTATAGATTTTATAATAAAATATTACTTGTTACAAGTTAGGTGCTACTAACTATCTAAAAATAAAATCTATTTACAAGTGTTTTTTTGGTAAGTATTAAATAGATTATATTCAGATTGGAGTATAAAGAAATGTATATAATAATAGGATTAGGAAATCCAACTAGTAAATATAATGGTACTAGACATAATATTGGATTTGATGTAATAACAAGACTATCAGATGACTACAATATACCATTAGATATAAAAAAACATAAAGCCATATGTGGAAAAGGTTATATAGAAGGAGAAAAGGTTTTATTGTGCCAACCACAAACCTATATGAATTTGAGTGGGGAAAGTGTTAGAGATGCAATTGACTTTTATAAAGTGACGAATAAGGATATTATCGTAATATATGATGACATTAGTCTTGATGTAGGGCAACTTCGCTTAAGAACCAAAGGAAGTGCAGGCGGACACAATGGTATTAAGAGTATAATAAGTCATCTTGGAAGTGATGAATTTATGCGTATTAAAGTTGGAGTAGGTGATAAGCCAAAGGACTTTGATTTGGCAGATTATGTTTTGTCACGATTTACAGAGGATGAAAATGTTATAATGAGAGATGCTCTAAAAAAATCATCGGAGGCGGTAAAAACCATTATTAAAGATGGGATGGACACTGCCATGAATATATTTAATAAGAAATCATAAGGAGGTACTGTTTTGAAAACCTTTACTACACCCCTGAAGGAATTAAAAGAATTTAATGACATAAAAGATAGCTTAAAATTAAATAGTACTCCGGTTCAGATAACTGGTTGTATTGACTCCCAGAAATGTCATCTCATCAGTGGTTTGGGTGAAGGCTATCCCTTTAAGTTAATTATTACTTATAGTGATATCAAAGCAAAGGAAATGTATGAAGATTTTAAGCTATACGATAAAAATGTCTTCTATTATCCAGCAAAAGATATCATTTTTTATAGTGCAGATATTCACGGAAATGCGCTTGTAAAAGAGCGTCTAAAAATTTTAAGAAGATTACTAGAAAATGAACCTGCAACCATTATCACAACGTTAGATGGTGGTATGGACCGGATTTTACCACTTAGTTATCTAGAAAAACGAGTAATTTCTATTACAGAGGCAAGTAATATTAATCTTACTTCCATGCAAAAGGAACTAGTATATCTTGGATATGAACGCGTGGTTCAAGTGGAAGGACCAGGTCAATTTGCTGTCCGTGGTGGTATTCTTGATATTTACTCACCAACGGAGGATTGCCCATATCGTATTGAGCTATGGGGTGATGAAATCGACTCCATTCGTTCCTTTGATATTAATAGCCAACGTTCCATAGAGAGAGTGGAAGAAATTAAAATATATCCAGCAGCAGAAATGATCTTAGATGAAGAACGAATTGCTAGTGGTCTTAAGAAAATTGATGAGGAAAAAAACCATACCTATAAACGACTAAGAGAGCAAATGAAAACCGAGGAAGCAGCTCGTATTCATGAAATAGTGGAAGAGTTCAAGGATAATATCGAGAACTTTTGGGGCCTTTCTGGAATTGATAGCTATGTAAAATATTTTTATGATAACACCATATCCTTTTTCGACTACTTTAATGATAATAGCATTATCTTTTTAGATGAACCAGCTAGGTTGATTGAAAAAGGCGAAGCTGTAGAGACTGAATTTCGAGAAGGTATGATAGGTAGGCTTGAAAAAGGATACATCTTGCCAGGACAAAGTGATGTTATATATGGATATAAGGAATTATTATTAAATCTATGTAAAAAGACTTCATTGTTACTTAGTACAATGGATCATAAGGCGACCTTATTTAATGTAAAAGGTAAGTGGGACTTTACGGTGCGTTCTGTAAATCCATATAATAATAACTTTGATATCTTAGTAAAGGATTTAATAAAATGGAAAAAGAATGGTTATCGAGTTTTACTCTTATCTGGTTCAAGGACAAGAGCAAAGCGTCTTAGTGAGGATCTAAGAGACCATGAATTGAATGCTTTTTATAGCGAAGATATGGACCGAGTAATCCAAAAAGGTGAAATAATGGTTGCCTACGGTAATTTACATCGTGGTTTTGAATACCCCTTAATTAACTTTGTTATGATTTCAGAGTCTGACATATTTGGCGCTGAGAAAAAGAAGCGAAAAAAGATTAAAGAGTATGATGGTAAGAAAATTCAAAGCTTTACAGACTTAAATGTTGGAGATTATGTTGTTCATGAAAACCACGGTCTTGGTATATACCGAGGAATTGAAAAAATCGAAGTGGATAAAGTGACAAAAGATTATATTAAGATTGAATATGGCGGTGGAGGCGTG
>JAFAEB010000455.1 GCA_023424235.1 Bacillota bacterium | reverse complement strand
GTTCCAAAGCCATTTACACCATTCCAATGGTCAAAGATGGATACGGTGGAAGAATATTTAGGTAAACAAAAACATTTAAGAAGCGCACTAAATGAACAGCTAAACCGTAAGAGTATTAAGTATAACTGGCATGAAGCAGAACTAAGTATTTTAGAAGGTGTATTTGCAAGAGGAGATCGACGTATCGGAAAAGTAATCTATGATGCTTATATGGCAGGATGTCTATATGATTCTTGGTCAGAACATTTTAAATATGATACTTGGATGAAAGCATTTAATGATAATCAAATTAATATTGATTTCTATACGAGTAGAGAACGTAACCTTGATGAAATTCTGCCTTGGGATTTTATTGATGTTGGTGTTACGAAGGAATTCTTAAAACGTGAATATAACAGAGCAGTAAAAGAACTTGTGACTCCAAATTGCAGACAAGCATGTACAAACTGTGGAGCCAAGGTATTTAACGGTGGTGTTTGTTACGAAGACAAAGGCCAAGAAGTAGTCTCTTTTTGTTAATATTTAAGATTTAGAGTACGCAGTATTTAATTAGTATAATAACATCTACAGTTATGTTTCATTACCAAGAAATACATTTTAATGATGTGTTGGTTTTGATAGATTTTAGAATGTTATATAGCTTATAGATAGGTTGAGAAAGAGGATAGCATGAAGACTAGAATGAAATTTACAAAGGGTGGTCCATTAAAATTTATTGGTCATCTTGATATAATGAGATATTTCCAAAAAGCATTTCGTAGGGCAGAAATTGATGTTGAATATTCAAAAGGATATAGTCCTCATCAATTAATGTCTTTTGCCGCTCCCCTTGGGGTTGGACTTACCAGTGATGGGGAATACTTAGATGTGCAATTACTAAGTACATTTGATAGAGAAACTATGATTGATAAAATTAATGAAGTTATGGCAAAAGATATTCAGATTGTAGACTTTAAGATTCTATCAGACAATAGTAAAAATGCTATGTCAATTGTAGCAGGAGCAGATTATTTAGTATCTTTAAAGGATGGATATGACTTCTTATCAAAAGAGGAGTTTGAAAGCAAGTTTAATGAGTTTATGAATCAGGATACGATTGTTGCACTAAAAAAATCAAAGAAGACAGAAACAGAATTAGACATTAAACCATTTATATATGAATACTCCTATGAGCCATTCTTTAATACTGCAACCACATCAGTTGTTGATATTTATGAAAATGGTACAAAGGTTTATCTAAAACTAGCTACGGGTAGTGTTAATAATTTAAAACCAGATTTAGTACTTGAAGCTTTTTGTAATTACGTAAATATTCCATATAATGAGTATGCATTTCAAGGGCATAGAATCGAAGTATATGCTGATTTAGGCAATGAGGAAAGTAGAAAATTAGTTCCACTAAATCAAGTAGATTAAAATAAAGTAGGCAATTGTGAGACTTATGACAGAAGTTTGTGTTATTAGCCACAATTGCCTTCTAAAATATTAAGGATGTAACTTTATGAATAATAAACTATTGATAACAAAATTAGATGATATGATTGTTTCTACCTTATATGAAAATCATGATATGGTACAAGTAAGTATCGAGCATGTAGATGAGAGCAGAATACTAGGTAATATTTATATCGGTAAAGTAAAAAATATTGTTAAGAATATAAATGCTGCTTTTGTGGAAATTGCTGGTGGAACCATGTGTTATCTATCCCTTGGCGAAGTGAAAAACCCTATATTCACAAACCACAAGAAGAATAATAACTTAGTTGTTGGTGATGAGTTAATTGTCCAAATAGAAAAAGAGGGTATAAAAAGCAAAGCTCCTGTTGTGACTACGAATATTAATTTTACTGGTAAGTACGTGGTATTAATTCATGGTAAAACAAATCTTGGAATATCTTCTAAAATAACGGCTGAAAAGGAACGTTTGCGAATAAAGGATCGTATGGAGTTATATAAGAATGAGCAATACGGATTTATTGTACGCACGAATGCTATGCATGCTCCTGATGATATAATTGATGCAGAAGTCTCAATGCTCATAAAGGATTATGAAGATTTGCTCCAGTATGGAATTCATAAATCTGTATTTTCACTCCTACGCCAAAATATACCTGGCTTTATTAGTGACATTAAAGATGGATATGGTAATTTAATTGATGAAATTATTACAGATGATAAAGGGATTTTTGACATCATTAAAGAATATTTAAGTAAATTCCAATCAGAAGACCTTACCAAATTACATTACTATGAAGATAAGCTAATATCCTTAGCTAATTTATATTCCATGAGAACAAAGCTTGAAAGTGCATTAAAGGAAAAGGTATGGCTAAAATCTGGTGGAACTATTATTATACAACCAACCGAGGCACTAACTGTCATCGATGTAAATACAGGTAAAGCAATAGCTGGTAAAAAAAACAGTCAAGAAACCTTTTATAAAGTAAATAAAGAGGCAGCAATTGAAATCGCAAAGCAAATAAGGTTAAGAAATCTTTCTGGAATTATTATTATTGATTTTATTAGTATGGATAATAAAGAGTATAAAGATAACCTAGTAAAAGAATTAGACTATCTACTAAGAAAAGACCCGATAAAAACTACGGTAGTTGATATGACAGCTCTGGATTTGGTGGAGATAACTAGAAAGAAAGTACGTAAACCGCTTTTAGAACAGATGAAAAAAGGGATAAAGGATCGTGAGATAGATGATTAAAACCAATGTTATGAGGTTACTTAATCAAGCAAACATTAAATATACAACAAAAGAATATGAGGTTGATGAGTCGGATTTATCTGGCATACATGTTGCAAGTCAAATTGGTGTACCAATGGAACAAGTGTTTAAAACCTTAGTTGCCAAAGGAGATAAAAAGGGCTACTTTGTCTTTGTTATTCCTGTTAATAC
>JAFAEB010000451.1 GCA_023424235.1 Bacillota bacterium | reverse complement strand
CCCCAAACCCATGGAGCAAAATTATGTATTACATTCCAGTCATTTTTACCTGGCATAACCAGTGGCATAATTTCTTTGCCTTCAACAACTAATCCTTTTAATTTAGCTAATGCTTGTGAAAATGATTCCCATGTAGCAAAATCTGTTTCTGGGTTTACTCCAGCAAGCTCACAATAATCAGTACGATAGAACAATGCTCTTGTATCAATAAACCATGGTGCTGCATATCTTTCTTCGCCCATACCAAGTATTTGAGTAGTAGGAAGTGCTGCTTCTACAAATGCACCTTCTCCACCGAAACTCGGATATAATCCAGTTAAATCTTCAAGCGCACCCATTGCAGCTACTGCTGCAACTTGAGTTGTTCCAAGTTGTGTGATGTCAGGACCTTCGCCACTTGTGGCTGCTGTAGTAATTTTTGTCCATGCAGAACCCCAATCAAGAACAGTAATTTCTAATTGAATATCCTTATTCGCAGCTAAAAAAGGTTCTAAAGTAGCTCGTAAATCCTCTTCTGGTGCACCACTATTCGGCATAATCCACATGGATACAGTTGTTAAAGGCTTATCCTTCTCCTCTGTATCCTTAGAAGTTGAGTCTTTTTCTGGCTCTTTCGTCTCATTTCCCTTTTGAGACTCATCCTTAACAACATCATTACTTACTTTTTCGCTATCTTTGGTTTTTGAACATCCTATAAAAGCACTGCTTATAAGTGCCAATATAAGTACCAATGATAATAATTTCCTCATAGTTAATCCCCCTTTAAATGTTATCTATTAGTTGATTATGAAGCAGACATTCTTTATTTTGAACGTGTTTCACAATTACCTAATGATGTCTATATTATAAAAGAAATATGGGATAACTATAACTATGTAAAATTACGATATAAGGGGATAATATTATTATAATTTGGATTATAAAACAATTACTACAATTTAATACGTAGTATAATTTTTGTATAATCGTTTTGACTTGATTCTATACTCATTATGTCATCTCTTACATGATTATCATATAAAAGCATAAGACGATTTCTTACTGATTTAAGACCGAATCCAGATTGTACATCCAACTGCTCTCCCATCATAATCCGATCAATTGTCTCCTGACTCATACCTACACCATCGTCTTCAACTATTATTTCAGCGAAATCATTGTATTTTTTAGCACTGATACTAATATGTACTGGTTGTCCTATTGCTTTAATACCATATTTTATACTATTTTCAACTAGAGTTTGAATTGTCATTTTTGGAATCTGTAAGCTAAGTAATTCCTCATCAATATTATTCTGTAGTATTAATATATTAGGATTTCGTATTAAAACGATCTTTATATAATCGCCTACAATGTTTAATTCATTTTCTAATGATATGATATCATTCCCATGATTTAAGCAGATGCGATAATAACTAGCTAAGGTTGTTATAAGCTGATTTGCTGCTTCCTTTTCTTCAACACTTATTAATATACTAGCTGCATTTAAAGTATTGTATAGAAAGTGAGGTTTTATCTGATGGTTTATTACAGAAAGCTCTAGTCGTCGTTGTAATTTTTCTCTATTTTTTACATCCTCTAATAATCCTCTGATTTGTGTCATCATTTCATTTAATGCATCCGATATATCATCTGCTTCTGAATAGTATTTTTGATTGGGAAACAATATATCTAGGTTTCCTTTGACAGCAATTTCTTTTGCTCTTAATGCAATTTCTTCTAATGGCCCGATTACGCGCTTCTTTAAAACCATAGAAGCTATAATCGTGAACTCAATAATTATAATTAACATAAATACAATAGCGAATTCCACATTGGAAAAAATGATTGATTGCTTTGTTATTGCTAATATATCCCCATCAATGATTGGTATATTTTTAGTTTTATATATATATGAATTAGAACTTTTATTATCTTTGCTTCTCTCTAAATAGTTTGATGCTTTATCTATTATATCTGCAGGCATGGTTGTTGGAATTGTAATATATTCTTTTGAACCACTTTGAATTAATATCCTCATATCTTTATCAATATATCGAGCAATATCTTCTTGTAAATTATTAATATCTAAATATATAATGAGGTAACCTAAGTGTTCCATTCTTACTTTTGATTTAATGTTTCCAACAAGATAAAATGACTTTTCACTATTCTCTCCATTGTCAGTACCGATATCCCAATAAAAATTTCCTCTTAAGGGAATATTACTATTTAAGTTAAGACTTCTTGTAAGTTGGTCTTTTTCATAATCGTAGACAGGATACTTATATTCCGATACAATTGAATCCTTCGTTATGATATGAATGGAGGATATTTCGTTTTGCTGTGCCATTCTTTTCATTAAGAAGCTCCCTAGCAAATTATTTCTGATATCTTCCTTGCGTGTAAATATATCTTGTAGTTCATCGTCGATTATTAACTTATCACTAAACTGCCTAATATCATCTAACTTTAATTCGATTAAATAGGTAACTATATTTAATACTTTCTCATTATTTAAGGATTCACGATATCTTAGTTCCTTTGCAGTAATTAGAATAAATAAAATAATACCTAAGATTAATGATATAATCATTGCCCGTATATAGCTCCCTAGCAATACAGTGGTAATTGTATTATTACTATCCTTCTTATCAATATTTTTACTAAGGATTTTTTCTTTATTAATATATTTTTTATTCAACCTTCTGCTCCAAAAGCTCATAATTTTCACACTCTGATTTCTTATATTCGTGAGGCGTCATTCCAACGTATTTCTTAAATAGCTTTGTAAAGTAAGTCGTATCCAAATAACCTAAATAGTTGCTTACCTCATATATACGCATATTCTTTTCTTTTAGTAAATATTTTGCTCTTTGCATCTTCATCTGTGTTACATAATTCAAAAAGTTATCACCTGTTTCTTGCTTGAATAAACTACAAAAATAATTTTTACTAATTCCCAAAGCATCACTTATATTCGCTAGTCCTATTTTTTCATCAATATGTTCAATTACATAATTACAGGCTTGCCTCACTATATTATCTTTGTAAATTAGAAAATATCTCTCAAGAATAGTAAAAATTCTAATAACTTCTTCTCTAAATTTAAGTACTAATTCTTCCTTTGAAAGATACTGCTCTTTTCTAATATTTAAATATAAATTTAGATTTTCTAACTTTTCTAGATTAGGATATCGTTTCTTTACATGTTTGATTATATTTTCAAGAATATAAAAAAAGCGAAAGCAGGTTCTATTAACATGAATTTCACCGTATTCTATTTCCTCTTCAATAATTTTATCTAAAAGGAATAAGTAGTTACGATCCGTTAGTAAAACTACATCAATTAACTTATTATCCAGATCAGAATTATAATATTGCTCAACTTCAATGGTTAAATTCCTTTTAACTTGCCTTAATGTTTCACATATTTGACTTTCAATAATAGGTTTTAATATATATCCTACTACACCATACTCAATGGCAGTCTTTGCATATTCAAACTCTGCATAAGCTGTTAAAATTACAGTTGCAGGCTTTCGTTTACGTTCATTCACCTTCTTAATAAAATCAATTCCATTCATTAATGGCATTTCAATATCAGTGATAATGAGGTCAACCTTTTGATTTTCTAGTTGTTCTAATGCTTCAATGCCATTTTGTGCTTCACATACTACTTGAAATCCGCATTCCTCCCACGGAATCAGCTTTAATAACCCCATCCTTACAATTGGTTCATCATCTACAATCTGTACACGAAACATTTAACTCCTCCTCTTATTAAACACCTATCCAATAATTTAAAAAACCGTTCAAGTATATATAAATATAACTCTAACTATAATAATATTAACTGATATTATCTATCATATTAACCCTACAAAATTCCGAAAAACCATGATAATATTACGATTAAATTTATATGTAACGTTTCAAAACCTTAATTAAAAAACCCTTCTTTATCGGAGCTATATCATTGTTGTTCTTATGATTTAATCACAGCAACATAGTAGTCCTACAAAGAAGGGTAAGTGTTTAAGAATCAATAAAATTCTCTCTCTATTTGATTATTTAATAGTTATCTATTTAATTAGTTATATATTTAGTTATCTATTTAGTTACATATTTAATCTTTTTATATTTATTTGATTATTTATTACGAATCATTTTAATCTAGTTTAAATCCTTGTTTTTTAAGTATATTTAAAATATCATTACGCTTTGGAATTTGCTGACTAAGTCTAGCAACTATTTGATTAGTAAATGAATCAACATGACGATTGCTATCTCTTAAATCGTAATAAGTCTGCATCTCTTTATCATATTCTTCTAATTCCTCAAGATAATTATCAAAAATCTGATACTCATTTTCAAAAATTCGATACTTCATATCCATTCTAGGTTTTAGCATTGGTGATTGATTTGGGTAACCAATCCCTAGTCCTACTACAGGGAATGTCAACTTTGGTAAGTTTAAAATACTGCATATTTGCTCAGAATCATTTAATATACTACCTAAGTATACACAACCTAGATTAAATGCTTCTGCTGCAACTACCACATTCTGAGCAGTTATACATGCATCGGTAAAGGCTGAAAAAAATCTGTCTAAATCGGAAGCACCATTCTCAATACATCCTTTTTCCATAGCAATTTGATTGTTTCTAAATTGATCCACTATAAAAATAAATAATTCTGGTGCTCGTCCTACATATTCTTGTTTGCATACAGCAGCTATGTCTTCCTTTTTTCTTTGATCTCTTATACGTATAATGGAAGAAGCTTGAATTCCAGTAGATGTAGCAGTTCTCTTTGCAACTTCAAATAATTGTTCTAATATTTCATCAGGAACTATATCCTTTTTAAATTCCCTAATCGTTCTGTGTTCTAGTTGTTTTTCTATCATATTATTCAGCATATTCTCTTTCCTTTAATTCACTTGTGTTATTTTAAGTTAGCATTATCATATGTAAATATTCATAATTCATACAATTAGGAGATATAAAGAACATAGTCTTCTTTTCTTGGTTTTGCACTAGGATACTCTCCATCTCTATAGCCTAAAACGCAATGTCCAATGCCAATATAATTTTCGTAAATCCCCCACATAGACTTTAGTTCCTTGCCTTCATCACTCTCAAATACTTCTCTTGCTCTGTGTATCCAACAGGAATCAACACCTAAAGCATGAGCAGCATTCATAAGATTTCCCATCACAAGACTTCCATCTTCTATATATGTTCTTCGATTGCTATCAGCAAAAACTATGACAAGTACAGTTGCACCATAGAATGGGTCTTTGTCTATAGCACCCATTACTTTCGCATTAAGTTCTGATAATTTATGAATCATTTCTTTCTTCGTTACTACCACCATTTTTGCAGATTGAGCACCCATTCCACTAGGTGCATATGTAGCAGCTTCAATAATTTCTGCTAAGAGCTCACTACTTACCTCCTTATTAGAAAAATTTCTTATACTTCTTCTCTCTTTAAGATTCTTAATTGTTTCATTCATAAAATAACTCCTATCTATTCTCCATTGTTTTGCGTAATTTACTACCTTATTATTAACACTTATTATAACATAAAATTACATTTTTATCAATTTGCTAATCTAACAATAGCCACAATGTCAAAGAACGATTGTGGCTATCATCATATAGGTTTTATTTATTTTAGTTAGTTGAACTCTCTGTTTTTTCATTACTTCTATTTAAATATGTTGATTTTACAAAGAGTAATAAACATAAGATAGCAAATATAATACCAGATGGATATGATACTGTTTTACTTAGTTTAAATCCTTCGTTTGCCATTAAAATGTATGTTAAGCTAACAGCTGACATGAAAGTTGCAGGTATTGCTGCCATCCAAGGATTTCTCTTATTCTTAAATAAATATACTGCTCCAGCCCAAAGAGCTATCATAGCTAATGTTTGGTTACTCCATGAAAAGTATCTCCAAATCATTTGAACATCCATTTGTGTTAAGATAGTACCAATACCTAATACAGGTAAGGTTAATGCTAATCTCTTAACCCAATTCTTTTGATCTACTTTAAACCAATCTGAAACTACTAGTCTGGCACTACGAAATGCAGTATCTCCAGATGAGATCGGACAGGCAATTACACCAATCATAGCTATTACAGCACCAGCAGGTCCAAGTAATTTTGTTGTAATATCATAAACAACTGGTCCTTGACCACCAAGTTCTTTAATTGCTGTTTGTAAACCGCCTGTAGAACCATAGAATGCTACACCAGCAGCTGCCCAGATTAAAGCAATTACACCTTCGGCAACCATAGCCCCGTAAAATATTCTCTTACCATCACGTTCCGTTTTCATACAACGAGCCATGATAGGTGATTGTGTAGCATGGAACCCGGATATCGCACCACAAGCAACCGATACAAACATCATAGGCCAAATTGGAGTATTACTAGGATGTAGACTAGATAGAGTAATTTCAGGAATCTCATAGCCACCTAATATAATTCCACCGCCAACTCCTAAAGCCATAAAAATTAGACTAAGTCCAAAAATTGGATAAATTTTTCCGATAATCTTGTCTACTGGTAAAAATGTTGCAAGGAAATAGTAAACTAAAATAACAATTAACCAAAATGTAGTATTTAATGCATTTGGTGTTAACATAGCTAATAAAGCTGCTGGACCAGTAGTAAAGGAAACACCTACTAATACAAGTAAAACGATTGAAAATACACGCATAACTTGTTTCATTACAGGTCCTAGATAAATACCTACAAGTTCACCGATTGTTGTACCTTTATGACGCATAGACATCATACCAGAAAGGTAGTCATGTACTCCACCTGCAAAAATTGTACCAAGTGTAATCCATAAGAATACGGAAGGTCCCCATAGGGCTCCTGCTAAAGCACCGTATATTGGACCAAGTCCTGCAATATTAAGTAATTGCACAAGAAAGATTCTCCAAGTTGGCATTACAACATAATCAGACCCATCTTTCAACGTTACTGCTGGAGTTTCCCTATCATCTGGATTAAAGTTTCTTTCCACGATCTTACCATAAATCATATACCCAAAAATCAGTACTGCTAAGCAGATAAAAAATGATACCATAATTTTCCCCTTTCATTTTAGAATACTTTATGCACAATACACAAAACAACCTAAATACCTTAACTGAATTGTACGAATTTGCTTATTGTATTCTTTTTGTTTGGTTTTTATATGGATATTTTAACATTGAAATTTGATTTTGACTTATATTTTTGTACAAGATGTCGAAAAATGATACTAAAAAGTATAAAATGACGTTTTAAATGCAAAGCATTTTTTTCAGTTCCTTAATTTTATTCCTACTTACAGGTATAACTTCATTTTTAAATCCATCCATTTTAACACAATAGGTATTATTAAACCATGGATATATTTCGAGAACATCTTCTAATCGAATCAGATAACTTTTGTGTATACGTAAAAAACCTTTTCCTTCGAGTCTTTCTTCAAAATAATTCAGTGTATTACTATCTTGATACTTTTCACTTTTGGTATGAATTACACATATTCGATTTTGTGCTTCGATATACACTATTTTATTCACATCAATCATAATAAACTTTTTATCAACACAAATGGGGATTTTTGATATAGAACTTATATTTTTACCTGTCATGCTTTTGTTGCACTTTAAATAGTATTTTTCAAGCATCTGTTCTACTTTTTTACTTGAAAAAGGCTTTAATAAATAATATAAAGCATCTATTTCAAATGCCTTCTCTGCATAATTATTATATGCTGTTGCAAATACAATCTCTACACTTGGTATTAGCTTTCTAACCGTTGTTGCTAAGGTTACACCACTGATATCACCAAGATTCACATCAATACATATTATATCAAAAGTCTCCTTTGAAAAAATTTCAAGAGCTTCCTCGCCACTTGCTATTTCTCTTATCTCAGCTTCCTTACAAATTTCTAATATTAAGAACCTAAGTTCACTTCTTGCAGGTTTTTCATCATCGATTATAGCTATTTTCATATATACCATCCTTTATCATTTACAACTATTTAGATTCCACTTTATAATGGAATATTAATGTTTACTGTAGTTCCTTCACTTGAAGTTTTAATATCCAAACCATTCGCTTTACCATACATATAGCACAATCTACGATTAACATTGTATAATCC
>JAFAEB010000431.1 GCA_023424235.1 Bacillota bacterium | reverse complement strand
GCATCCTCACGGAGTGTTTTTATATCATAGGACGTAATGTCCTATGATATAAAAAAAAAGAGTGGGATAAATGATCCCACTCTTACTTTTAATCTATTTTTTTACAACTATTTCGTTTTTTAAGTTCCGTATTTAATAATACAGACTTACCATATTCTCTAGGTGAGCGTTCTTTTTCTACTAGTAGCTCAACCGCTGTATATCCAAGGTACATGGTTGGTATTCTAACTGTAGATAATGAAGGGACCATATATTTGGCATTGGGTTGATCGTTAAACCCTACCACACTGATATCATCAGGAATGGATAACCCTTTTTCAGCAATTGCTCGATATACGCCTACTGCCATAGAGTCATTACTAACAAAAATTGCAGTTGGTATGTCGTCGGAATCTAATATCTCTTTCATTTTATTGTAAGCACTTTTATAAGAAAACTTTTCAACATCATAGATATAGTCCTCAGAATAAATGTCTCTATCTTTTAAGAATATTGCATATGCTAAGTCACGATTATCAATAAAGGAGCGTTTTAAGGTGTTTATATAATGAACACCACCTAAATGCCCAATCTTTCTATGACCTAGATCATACAAATACTCAAGAAGCTGCATTGTGGCTTTTGTTATATCTACACCTACATAATCGAATAATGGGTTATCAAATGTATTATCAATTATTACTACATTCTCATTCATCTCTCTTACTTCAGATAATATAACATCATCTAAACGGCCTAATACTAGAACTCCATTCACTCCCGCCAAATCCTCTAAACTTCCAGCTGCATTGACTGTAATAACACTGTAACCGTATTCTTCTGCCTTTTCGTTGATTGCTAAACGAATTGATAAATAATATGGGTCTTCTAATTCTCTCTCATAATCATACCAATAGAGTACTGCTAGCATTTTACTAGATTGAATTGATTTACCACGTTCTTTTTTATTCTTTCTTGTTACATAATCAAGTTCATCTGCAATCTTAAAAATATTGACTCTAGTCTCATCTGAAACCGTGAGCATGGGGTCCATATTTAATACACGAGAAACAGTTGTTACTGAAACACCAGCCTTCATAGCTATGTCGCGAATTGTAGCCATAATGCATCCTCCTACCAATATCTATCTTTATCCATCATACAGACAAAATCGATTCTTGTCAATGTATAGAACTTATTGTTTTTCTGAGAGTATTATTGTAGTTATTGACTCTCCTTCAATTTCAATTACCGTATCTGGACTTAAGGTATTGCTAGCTATTTGCTCTAAATTCCTACTCTCAGTAGTAGAATAAATTTCATAAGAATGATATGTATTTAAGCCATTAATATCAAGCATAAATTCCTTTGCTTCTTCTCTATTAATAAGCACAATTACAAGCTCTTTATACCCTTCATCATTGGTTCCAGTAAAAGCAACACTCTTCATATTGTAAATATTACTATATGCGTTTGTAACATCAACTCGCTCATAGCCTGGTCGAACAAATTTTGTAAGATTACCAAATGCCCATAAACGTTTCGTGTCACGAAAGGCTTTTTTATCTTTATTTACATATATTAAGCCATCTCGATAATCACCATCTGCAACCGCTACCCATTTTTGCCAAGAAACTACATCTAAAATAGTTAAATCATCATGAATGACATCAAGCATATTAAATGCAGAATCCATCGTATAATCTTTACCGTTAACCATTTCACACCATTCACTGGTTCTTAGCTTAATATTAGGATAATTTAGCTTCTGCCAACGTTTATAGCTTTCTTTTGTAGCAGTATTGGTCCAATAGGAATGATTATCCATGGTATGAAAATAATTACCTAGTATCTCATCATCAAGGATAGCACTATTATACTCTCTTGTTCTTCCACCCCATTCACCACTTTCTGGAGCTGATAATTCAATTTCTTTTAAGGACTCTCTTTTTTGTAATTCCTCTAAGAATACTTTTAGTATAGCAACCACTTCTTTAGGTTCATAATGAATACCTTCTTGGCCGTTTAGCCAATCCCATTGAGGTTCATTAATTGGTGATACAAATTTTACTGGTATTCCTAACTTTACAAAGTGTTCTGTCACATCGAAAACGTAAGTTGCAAAATCATCATATTTATCTGGCTTTAAATTCACTTCATTCTTACCAGTCATATGTGCTTTTCCATTCACTGTAAGACGTTCTAGTGGGCTATTACAAAATAGCGTTATTTCACTAGCACCAAGTTCTACTACTTTTTTTAAAAACCAAACTGCATTTTCATCTTTCGTGAAATCATATTTACCTGGTGCTATCTCAAAGCTTTCTGCTCTACGGTTTATATCCCATATCTCACCATTCATACTATCACGGGAACCCGCACCAATGTTATACCTATATGCACTAAGACCAATACCATCTTCTCTTGAATATAACAAAGTTGCGATTGCATCTCGTACAGGTATGGTATCATCACCATAAGGTTTATCCCAACCACCTACATATTGTGACCACCACGCGCCACTAGCTCCAAAACTCTCAATTGTTTGATACTTTGTATTCTCATCAATTTTAAGCTTTGCATATGACTTATTATTATTATTCATTTCATTCTCCACATTATTATCTGAATTTTCGTCTATCAGTAAGTCTGATGGACTATTTACATTTTTACTTGCAGAGCATCCAGTTAATGTGAATGCTGCAAATCCAATAAATAGTGCTTTAATCATTTTACTTTTCATAGTATTACCCCACGATACCTGAATTTTCAAGATTTTCTACCAACCATCTTTGTGCTATAAAATATACAATTAGTAATGGTACTAAATATATTAGTGCTGCTGCTTGTTTTACTGCATCGTAAGAGAAGTCTGTAACAAGTGGTAACTGATACCAAGTTCTAAGTGCATTTAAGATAAAGTTCTTATTGGCAGACTGAAATACTGTTTCTAATACATAGGATAGATATGGTCCATTCGGATGGAAATACCCTGTAAAATAAGTATCTCCATAATTCCATACAAAACCTAGTACTGCTACCGTTGATATAATTGGTTTAGCATTAGGTATCATTATTCTAAAGTAAGTCTGATGAAAACTACATCCATCGATTAAGGACGCTTCTTCTAATTCCTTTGGTATATTTTTAAAGAATTGTCGAAACATAAAAATAAATAAACTTTGATTAACACCAAATCCAAATATACCAAGCATAAATAGAGTAATCGGTTTATTAATCATGTCAATGGTATCACCAGTCAATAAATTTATAATACCCAGAAAATCAAAATTCTTAAAATGTATGTACTGTGATAGAAGTAACGTTTGAGGTGGAACTAAAAAGGTAACAATTACAAAGAAAAATATTATTTTTGAACCAAAAAACTTAATTCTTGCTAGTGAGTAGCCTACCATAGCGCTAACAAAGGTCTGAACAGCCATAATTGCTACCGCATAAGCTAAAGACCAAACAAGGGTCATAATACCACTTTTCATCATCATACGATACGCTGCTACAAAACTTAAAATAGAGCGTTTAATTGGTACCCATATTACATCTGGATTACCTAACTCCTCTAAATCACTAAAAACGGTTGGACCTAATTTAATAATAGGAAATAGTATGGCAAAACACATACCAGATATTAAGCAAGCCAGAAAAATATTTTTTATTACTTTACTAATTTTTTTCTTTAGCAAATATTTTTGCAAATCTGTATTATCATGCAATTTCATTTTTCTTTACCACCTTTCTTAATAATAATAAGAAAATTATAAGTAGTAATATTACATTGAGCATGAATATTACAGACAGTGCGGAACCTACACCAATTTTACTTTTTACAAATGCAAAGTGATAAATTTCTTCTGTTATTGGTGATTGTAAAAATAATTCAATAATTGTATAAATTGCTACGAATAAAGTAATGTTCGTTATGGATGGTATCGTAACCTTCCAAAAGGTTTCATATGCAGTAGCACCTTCAATTTTTGCTACTTCATATAAACTAGGACTAATGGATTGTAATCCAGCTAAATAGATTAAGGTTTGAACACCTGCTTGAGAGATTAACTCAAAAATATTATCTACATATCCAGTAACACTATTAATGATATCCATACTTAGATTGGTATATCTCATTAAAAGATAAGAAGCAATCCCTTGGCTAAAAATTCCACTTCCTCTCGTTGTAATTAAATCTCCACCTGTACTAATTGTTATTAGCTCTGTAATAACATCAAGTCCTAAAACGATCGGTAAGAAGAAAATAACACGAACAAATCCTCTACCTTTAAATTTTAGATTAGCTAGTAATGCGAGGAATAAACTGAATATTACAATGATTGGTGCATTTGTAGCAATTCTTACATTCTCATCTGTTAAGATTCGAATAAAGGTAGTGGAGCTTTTGGATAGCTCTGTTGTAAACAAATTAATATAATTTGTTAAACCAGTATAGGTTAATTCCATACCACCAGTTTCTTTAACACCTACTGTACTAAAGGAATATACTATCGTATTCCATAAAGGAATAACAAAAAACATCAATAATCCAATTACAAAAGGTAAGGTATATAAGAAGCCATTTAACTTACGCTGTGTACTATATTTTAATTTTCTGTTTTTTAGCATCTTACTCCTCCTTTAATATTTCATATCCATAAGGTTCTAAATCATAACCGTTAATCGATTTTGACTTACCATTATAGTTTGTGATTACTTTGGTACCATTTTCGTAATCTGTCATAAATATCTTATCTGCTAACATTTCGTGATTAACAATATTAGCAACACCAATTATCTTCATAGCATTCTCGTATTCATCATAAACTTCTTTAATTGTTTCATGAAGCTTACTATATTGAATAGAATAAAGTTCAGAATAGTTTGAATCTTTTAAGATATCAACACTTTTTGAAGATATTGTAAATTTAGGGAATGCACCTAATTCTAGCGCTTGCAATAAATAGTAACGCTCATCCATACTATTATTATTTACATTCGTTGTTGTGTACAAGGTAAGACCATTCATAACTAACTGTCTAAAAGGAATGGTACTATAAAAAGTACTATAATCACTACTTTCTCTTGATATATCAACAGCATAACTACCATATAGAACTTTATCCATTCTAGGGTTATCAAGTGCTAGTAATCGCTTGCTTCCTAGAACTTCAATACTTCTGTTTATAATTTCTTGGGCTTTATATGGTGAAATGAATTCATTATTCTTGTAATTTGCATAATAGGAATGAGTTAAATCCTCTAGATAAAGATTTGCTTCTAGCTTTTCATTTTTAGCAAAATCATTAACTACATCGAATAAGTATTTCGGATTTAGAAGATTATACTGATTACTAAGCTCTTTAAACCATCCACCCGCAAGATTATATCCATACATATTCACTGGTTTACTTGAAAAATCATTTAATCCATGTATTTTATTAATAAAACCATTACCATTACTATAAATCTTTAAAAAGTCTGTTTCCAAAAATAAGGTATCACCCTTTTTATCTATAAGATCCATTAAGTCTTCTAACTCATCTTTTGAACCATTGCCTTTTACAAGCTTACCTTGGTTCATAAGCTTATTATTCATGCCACCATCAAATACACCCTGATAAGATACAATTAAATTTCTATCTCCTAAATCTTTAATAATATCGACTAATTCATTATATGTAGTCATAGAGTAATCTGTTTGATAGGGAATACCTAAGAAACGTTCATCTAAGGATAGGGTACCAATTGTGGATAAATATACTTTAGCATCGGTTGGGTATACCATTTCGTGATTTTCACTGTTTTTTCTTATATAGTTTTGATAACTTACAGCCATATCATAATAAGTTACCTTCTCTGGATATAAGATATATCTTATTTGAAAATCTACTTGTGATGGCTTAGTTGATACTAAATAACTAGCTCCACCATTATATTCACCAAACACTTTAACTGCATGATATTGAATTACATCAAAGGAAGAGTATATTTTATTTAAGCTACTACTTGTAGCACTTCCAGTATCTGTGGAAGCAAGTCTTGCATCGATATAAGCACCATCTGCTCCTTCTTCAATAATACCTAAAAATCCTGAAGGATTCTTTGTACCTTCATTATATAATAATCCAAATACAGGCATCATTAGTGTTTCACCATGTTCTGGTAACCAATAATAATCTTTAAAGTAGTTATTATCATATACACTTCTTGAATATTCCGTAATTTTAGGATTATAAGTATTCATTTTTAGCATTGCTCCTGCACCATCAGGAACAAATAAATATCCTTCCTCAACTTCTGTCATTTCAACAGTACCAAAGTTAGGTAATAATTCGATATTTTGGATTTCATAAAAGTTATTTTGTGAAACCATTCCACCACTAGGAATACGAACTACAAACTCATCTCCCTCTAATACTGCTTCTAAAACAACATCAAATACAGCAGGTTCTTGAAAAGTAACTGTAAAACCAAAGGTATTTGCATCTTCTAATAAAAGTTCTGTTGTATATCCTACTAACTTTGCTATTTCAATTAATTGCTTAATAGCACTTGTTGGAGGATTTCCTACATAATTAATGATGTAAGTATCTTCTGTTTTACTTTTTGCATAAATTAAGCTCATTGTACTTTTATACTTTGAAACTTGATCCGCTGTTAATTTACCTTCTCCTTGTAGTTTTTCTAAACCACCGATAAAGAAGGTTTGATAACGCTCAGTAGACATTTTAGATGGCATATATTCATAAAAGGAAGTGGATTCTCCTTTGTTAAAATTAAAATGAATTTGCACACCATTCTCAATGGTTTTAATACTGTAAGTTTTATTCTTAACACTAAAATCATGAGAATTCCATTCGGTGATAGAATTATCTTCTCCAAGGTAAGAAACATTAAGTAAGGATAAATCTATTCCATTTTTACTTTTTTCATGAATTGCATTCCAGATAGTTCCGGTTTTTTTATCTTCCAGAATTAAATTTAGTGTTTTTGTATTAATATATAATTTCTTCGTTTCACTTTCGCCAACTAATTTTTTACCTTCATCCGTTATTTCACCAGTAACTGTGGTTAATGGTTTGTCTTCACCCATAACGATTGATTCAGAAGCTATAGATAACGCTGGTAAAAAATTTAGTAGAATAACCAATGCTAAAATTGAGCATATAGCTATTATAATTAATTTTATTTTTGATTTTAAAAAGCCAATTAATTGATTCATTTTTACCTCTTTCTATAATCTTCTAATACTTTCTTCAATGATAGTAATAAAAAAGTTTACCATTTGCTCTAATAAGGAGATTAATAAAACAAACAGAAAAACAATAATTAGTGCGGATACAAAGGTTGCTAGTAAGGTTACAAAATTTTGGAATAAACGATATTCATGAATTACACATAAACCAGCAACCATTAAGAATACAAACCATGCAACAGCGATACTCTCAAAGGAGCGAAGTAAGATTACCTCTTCCATTATTATAAAATTACTAACAATAACACTAATTATATTAGATATAACCATTGGTACTAATGAATACCCTAGTACCAAATATATCTCTGCTAAGCTTCCTTTACCATCAAATAGAGTTGTAATGGTCCAATTCGCTACAATAAATAATATTATTATAGAAAGTGTAGATATAAATATCGTGAAGCTGTTCATAGCAAATATAGCATTAAAATTCATTACAAAGCCAGTATATTGATATTCCACACATTTCATAATACAGAATAATACAATAAAGAAGGTAGCAAGTTTTAGACTTCCTTTTCCTCTATGTTTTGCTTCATAAAATCCATCAAAAGGATGGAAAAGAATGTATTTTAAATCATTCAGCTTATCTATCATTCTTTCTTTCCTCCCTTTTTGTGATATGTTATTTCAGAATAAACTAACGCAGCCATTAGAATTACAAAGATGATTACAAAGATGTAAAAATTATCTTTAATTTGAATGGCACGGTATCCATTATAAGCATCCGAATAAAATTCTCTTGAATTGCCTAATTTAAAGTAATACATTGCTTTTTCAAAATCATCTTTCATTAAGTAGTTCTTACCGATACCTACATAGGCAACTTCATAGTTCGCATTGTATTTTAAAGATTCTTCAATATAAGCAGTAGCTTCATCCCAATTACCTAGGTAATAATGCTCATTTGCTTTAAGTGCTGCTTCTCCAAAACTTGTTGGAGTTAACACATATGCACACTTTAACTCTGAGTCAGTTACAATTAAATCATTTCCAAGAAATGCAATACTTGAAGGTTTTTTAAACTGGCCTTTGTGATTTCCTAAGCCACCAAATACATTAATTAATTCTCCATCAAAATTATATAAAAATATCCTTCCTCTAGTAGAATCAATAACTGCATATACACCGTAATCGCTAACTGTAATATCAATAAATTTGCTAGGTGTATCCATATAGTTTAGATCACCAACCACAAAATTACCCATTTCTCTTAGTACATTACCGCCTGCTGAATTCAAACGAAATACCATATTCTGAGCAGCACTATCATGTGTTACTGCGTAAACAAAGCCTTCGGAATCCATCGTAACATTATTAAAAGCGGGTGCATAAGTTTTACCCATCTTTTGCTTTTGAGTATCTGATGCTAAGGACTTCCAGAAGAAATCAATTAGATTAACTCTTGGAACGTTTACACCAAAATATCTAGAAAAGCTACCATCCAAATTAAGTTCAATAATACCTTCAAAACTTGACTGAACAACAATATAAATTCTGTTGGCATTATCAACCGTAACCTTTGATGGTTTAAATTCAGTTACACCTGTTAAATCACTGGGTTTATTAATAACTCGCTTCATAGCATAGGTTAAACCATCTAAAACAACAATTCGTTTTGCACCAGTATCTGCTATGTATAATTCGTTGGTTTTATTATGATAATATGCACCTTCAGGATTCGTTAACATAACCTGGTTCCCATTCTCATCGATTACTATCTTTCCTTCACTATTACGCATTAATTTGATTGATTGTAATAAGGTAAGGTCCTCATCAAAAACATTTATCCTACTTTCAATACTATCAACAAGAAAGATACGTTTGTCATGACTAACGGTAACATCATCTACACTTTCTAGTTTAACGCCACCCATATCATTTACATTAATTTCATCTACAATTGTATAAGCTGCTGGACTTGCTACTGATCTGCCCCAAAAATCATAATAATATCCATCATACACATAACTACTACCATCTGCTGCGTGTACATTAACTTTTGGGATAAACAATAGAAGAACTAACATAAGTAAAATACTTAATCCTTTTTTCATATTCACCTATCCCTTCATTCCTGATGTTGCCATCGTTTCAAGTACGTTACTTTGTGAGATTACAAATACCGTAACTGGAACTGTTAACATAATTAACGATACTGCAGAGGATACACCTGTTCTTGAGATACCAGAACTTACGATTTGGGAAAGAACGTAACTAAGTGGCTTTAATTCTTCCGAATAGATAAAGGTTCCACCAGTTGTTCCCCACATGCTTTGGAAAGAAAGAATAATTAATGTAATCCAAGCTGGTTTACATAAAGGCATGATAACTCTCCAAAATGTTTTAAATTCACTAGCTCCGTCAATCTTTGCTGCTTCTAGCATTTCATCAGGTACTTGCACAATAAAGTTTTTCATTAGGTATAAACCTAAGGTACCACCAATTGCTGGTAGAATTACCGCCCAATATGTATCAATTAAATTCAACTTACTCATAATAAAGTAGTTTGGTATTGCTGTAACACTTCCACTAAACATTAAGGAGTATACAATTAATTTTGACATTAATTTTGATCCTGGAAATTCATACTTTGCTAATGGAAATGCTGCCATGGAACCTAGAAGTACGGTACCTGCCGTTCCTAGTCCAGTAATTAATAATGTATTAAAGGAATATCTTGAAAAAGGAATATCAAATCCTTCTATAATGGCTCCCAAATCAAAAAAGTTATTAAGAGTTGGATTATCCACAGTTAATCTAGGTGGAAATATAAAAACCTCACTCATTGGTTTAAATGCATTAACGATAACATAAACAAGTGGATATAAACTAAATAATCCAAATACGGTTAGTATTACCGTTAAAACAATATCTCCACCCATACTTCTATTACGTCTTCGTATTTTTCTTGTTTTTAATTTACGAATAAATAACTTCCATAAACTTTTCATATAAGTCTTTACCTTTCTAAAGAAACTTTTGAAAACATCGATTTTTTACTTGTAATTATCCTAGTTTACGTAAGAACTTTTGAACTACAATATTACAAATCATCATAATAAAGAAGAGAACTACAGCTATTGTACATGCATAGCCCATTTCATATCTTATATTACCAAAATCGTGTAAATGCGTTAGGATTGTATGTCCTGCATAATCAATTGACGGAAATCCAACTAAGTCAATGGATATGGAGGAAATGGATAGAGAGTTGGTTATTTGCATAACAGCACCAAACATAAGCTGTGGTTTCATAGATGGTAAGGTAATATACCAAAGTTCTTGCCATCTGTTCTTAACACCTTCAGTCGCTGCTGCTTCATATAATGCACGGTCAACTGTTTGAAGACCTGCAATAAATGATAGGAAACTTACACCCAAACTTAACCATAATTGTACAATAATTAAGATAGGTAATATATATTTACCGGTTGAAAACCATAGTATTGCATCTTGTGTAATCCCTAATTTCATAAGCCATGCATTTGCATAACCGTAGGAATCCGATGAGAATATTAATTTCCAAATAAGATAGGTGTTACCTGATATGGAAGGTGCATAGAATACTAATGTTAATATTGCTCTCGGTATTCTTGGTAATTCATTAATTAACCAAGCAAAGACAAAACACATGATATAACTTAATGGGCCTGTAATAATTGCAAGCACCAAAGTGTTTTTTACTGCTGTTAGAAATATATCATCTTGTACTAATAAATTTATGTAGTTTGTTAATCCAACGAATTTTGGAAATTCCGCCATATTGAAGGAGGTCAAACTAAGTACCATTGATATTACTACTGGTAAAAAAGTAAATACGATAAACATAATACCAAAAGGTGCAATCATTAAATATTTAGACTTATTTCGTTTCCAAATAAGTGAAAAATTACTGTTTTTGTTCAACGCTATTTCCTCCTTCCTAATAGTCCTTATGTTCTTCTGTTGACAAGGAAAATTCCAATCGCTTCTTAAGTAATTCTTTATCAATTGCTTTCATATTAAGGAATAAGGTTTCTCTTGGATTCGCTGAGTTAGCAACAACATTATCAAATGCATAGCCTATCATTCTTCCTGTCATATAACTACCCGGTATAGCTGGTATTCCTTTTGTACTTTCTAATTGAACTAGAAGTTGTTTTAACTCCTTGTTGTTCCATGATAATCTACTTAAAACCTCTTTATCAGCTGGTGCATATCTAGCACTTGTACCCATAATAGACTCAATTGTAGTTGCATAACTAAGTTGAGTTTCTGTACTAGTCCACCACTTAACGAATTCCCAAGCTTCTGGAATCATATCTGAACTATTCATAATTGCACTTTGAACCGTATTTGTTACAAAGGTATTATTTATCCTACCATCCTCATTTTCATATCCAGGAAATTGTGAGAAGGACCATAAACCTTTAATTTCTGGTGCAAAAATTTCTAATTGGTTATACATGGTATATTCCGCTATACCAATTGGTATTTCACCAGTTCTAAAACGGTTATTAAAATCAACGTTTACCGGTAATTTATAGCTGGTAAAGAAATCTGTTAAGTCTTTAAACACTTCCATTGCAACATCACTTGACAATGCACTTCCAATACCATAATCATTACCTGCTCCAAGATATAAGTCTCCACCTGCTTGATATAGCATAGAGGAATAGATATCAGCCTTTGGAATAAAGAAACTATAATTATTTTTCTGTAGTAATGGTAAAATCTCTTTGATTTCATCCCATGTTTTTGGAATTTTAGCTCCTATTTCACTTAAAATATCTTCTCTACAGAATAACATCATAAAGGTTTGTTGTTCTGCTAGACCATACACACCATCTAGATAAGAAGCACCGTCAATTGCACTTTGGTAATAACGTTTTGCTTCCTCATCAAAGCCTTCTAGTTTGCTTAAATCAACTAATGCATTTCTCATTGCAAAATCAGCAATAGTAGCTTGAGTAAGTCCAACTACAACATCAGGTCCAGTACCAGTTAGAGCTGCTCGAAGTACGACATCAACCGGTATTAATTGTAAATCTACTTTAATATTACTCACTGGAATAAAGGTCTCATCAATCATATTTTGTAATATTTGAGCTTGTTCTTTACCAGAAGAAGCCATCCATACCGTTAAAACTTCATCCTTCTTAGCATCGCTCGCATCTGAATTTAATTCATTTTGTTTTACAAAGAAAGTTGAGAAGAAACGTATCGTACCATAATATAAACCTTCAAAAAATCCATCTGTAGCTTTCGGTAACTTTGCATTTGCTTCTGATATTACTAAACTATCAATTTCTAACGGCATGTTTGATATATTAACAATCCATGTACCTAATGCAGCAATATTATTTTTTAATTGGTTTAATTCTTCTATAACACCTTCTGGATCTTTAGCAAGTTTAGCTGCTTGCATGGCCATTTTTTCAATTAAACTTGTATTTTCACCTTTTTCACCAATGATTACAAGTAATTCATCACATACACGAAGCAAGCGTTCACTTTCTGCTTGCATGATATCTGCGAATCCACTAATTTTTCTTACGATTTCATAGTCGATGTATTTGCTAGGTGCCTGACCTGTAATTTGAATGGTACGTAAATATAATTGATTTAATTCATACATACTCTTTTCAACTTCTGTTAGGACCTTTCCAAAGTCACCAAGTACTACTTCCATAGTTATGTAATTTGAACCTTTATTTAAATGGAAGAGATATGGACTACCTGCATTATCTTGTAATACATAGTTTTTCATATCGCTTGTATATGGAAAAGCAACTGATTTCATTTCCTCGAAAGGCACTTCCCCATTTACACTAATTTTTCGAAAGGAGGTTATACCACGATTTCCATTTTGTCTTCCTTTAAAAGTAAGTTGATATAATCCCTCTTCTTCTACGTTAATTTCCCAGGTTATATAATCTCCAGGCATTACGAAGCTTTTTGAACCAATGGTATTATAAAGAATACGGTATGGATGATATGGAACCACATTAGAATCTGAATAATTCTTCTGAACATTGATCGTACGTGAACTTTTCGTAATGGACTTCGTCATTCCGTCTACACGTTCTGCTTGACCAATGACATTTTCACCCTTATATTCATTATACTGCTCTAGTAGTTTTGGTAATAATTCATGATAAGTAGGTAATGTATCTTCCACTTCAAAACTAATAGAAGTAAATGTAATAGGTTCCTTTATAACTTCGAATGTCAAAGTGTGATTTCCTTTTGAAAGATAGAATAGAAATGGCTCACCATTTCTTCTATTATAATCTTCGATAAATACAGAATATTCGTTGAAAACTTCAATTGCTTCCGGTCTAATTTCATTCTTATTTTTTACTTTAATTTCTTCGTCGATAAAATTTCTCTTTAAGACAATTTGAGACAATCCGTCATATAATGATTCATTATCTAAATATATTTTTCTTTGAATATCAACAGAGGTTCCTTCTATTGGGATGTAACCTAATTTTAATTGATAAAACCCTTTTTCCTTTACGTTAAAATTAAATGTTATAGAACCCTCATCACTGGTATGAAGTCTATCACCATCTAATTTAACATCCATGTCACTTGATGCTTGATAATTTGTAATATCTACTGGAATCACTTGGGAAGCTTTCTTACCCTCATACCCATGTTCTTGTAAATAAGTTAGATAGGATTCTTCATATACATTATCCTCTAAACCACCAACGTACTCTAAAGCACTATCATTCCCACCTAATCTGCTTATGAACAGAATTACAAACACTAATATAATGATTATACTTAATAGATAGATTCTTTTCTTTTTCATCATTATCTCCTTATGATGAGTAATTCTTTTACTAGAATGTAACAAGAGGTATCTGAAAGTTATTCAGTTTTCAGACACCTCTTGCAATGTTTACTCAATTACTTAAATTATTCAGCTTTTGCAACAACTACATTTACAACTGTTTCTGCAGTATTTCCAACAAAGTCAGTTACAGTAATCTTAACTGCATAAGTACCTGGAGTTGTTGTATCAAGTTCAGAGATATCTGCAGTAATATTTCTAGAAATATCAAATCCATCCTTATCAAGTGCAGATTCAATAAAGTTACCTGCCCATACAATATCAGCTACATTTGTATCTACGTTAATAGCAGCTGGTTCAGCTACTGCTGTAATCGTAGGAGCTGTTGTATTGTTTGGATCATATACAATAAAGGAAATTGTCTTATAATTTGTATTACCAGATTTATCTGTGAAATTAGCTTTAAATGCACGGTCATTTAAAGCAACTTTATTAAAGTCAACTTCATAATTCCATTCAACGTTCATAGTTGCATGATCAAGTGTTCCATCAATATTATCAGTAGCAACAATGTATTCAGCCCAAATAGGATCTTCTAATGTTGTTCCAACTGGGATAGCAAGAGGAGCATCATAAGCTGTAGTAACATTAGGTTTTACGTTATCATTTGCACCTTCTTTAGAAAGGATTGTTGTCATATCATTAATAACAGTATCAAATATTTGCATATTTGCTTCAATTGCTACATCATATGCTGGTGTACCATCAACACCATAGATAGACTTAGCAACTAATTCATCCCATTTTACACGAATACCAATTAAGTCAGAGTAATCGTTACCAATAACTTTTTTAGAAACATATTTAAAGGATTCTAATATACTATCACCAACTGTTTCATGGAAAATATCAAATCCAGTTGCAGCTGCTTGATTTGAAGCATATGCATCTTTAAAATCAGCAATTTTTTCTACACCAGCCATATGAGTATAGAATTTTTGATAGAATAAACGTAATGCTTTAAGTGCTAATTCTGTTCTTTCTGAAGATACACCTTTTAAAATACCAATACTATCACCAACAGTCATAACTTGACGATAATTTTCATCTTCTAGACTTAAGCTATCTTCTCTTGGCCATGGTACGATACCGATAGATTGACCTCTTTCAGAAGCTGAAGTCGCTGCTCCTGTAATCTCCCAGTCTGCTATATCAGTGAATACACTTTCACCATTACGGAAGTTACCACAGTTCCATAACCAACCTGGAGTAATACCATCATCATAAGTTTCAGACCATAATAATTTTGAATCCATAAGATCTTTTACAAATGCTACACCTTTTTTGGTTGCTTCACTTGTTACTTGTAAACCATCTGGACCATAGATTGATCCACCAGCTGAATATGCTGCTGAAAGAGCTGCAAAACGATAGTCAGTTTGGTAAGCATCAATTCTTCTTTCTGGTCTGTTTGGAGCAGAACTGTTAGCATAATAAGCATCAATTTTTTGTAAATAATCTTTAAATGTACTCCAAGTCCATTCACCTTTTTCAAATAAAATGGTTGGATATATTGTATTACCATTTTCATCTTTTAAAGAATCAACCGCTTCTATGTAATCAATGTTAAATACAAGTGGCCATCTTTGAGTATATCTCATATTAGCACCTAAGAAATAGTTGTGACCAAATACTTTATCATATAACATCCATGAATATTCTTCATCTTCAAATAAATTAGCATAATCATCTAATTTTTGAAGAACGTTTTGTGCTAAAACAACACCTTCACTACCACCCCACATCCAAGCGATATCACAGATAGGGTCATTCGCCATAACACTTTGTAATAATACTTCTGTTGTATTACCAGCAAATTGAACATATTCAAATTTTACCCCAAGTTCGTTCAAAATTGCTTCTTCTGCTGCAATACGTGCTTCACGTTCTGCTTCAGCCATTACATACTCACCAGTAACATCATCTGTGTAATGAGGATCAAGTCCTGGTACATGATGTGTACCTAAGCGAAGTGTTACAATTTCTTTTGGAACATCTGCATCTGGAGCAGGTGTACTTTCATCAGGTGCAACTGTAACAGTATTGTTTGTTGTGTCTTTTGTGTTATCTTTTTTACTACATCCTGGTAAAATAACCATTACTAAAGCTAAAGTTATACATAGTATCTGTCTTATAACCTTTTTCATAAATAAACCTCCCATTTATTTTAGTGATTATTACTATTTTATTTTATCATAGGTATTATTATTTGTAAAGTATATTTCAGTAAAGTTTACTAAACTTTTTATCATTATATAAATTGCCTAAATTTTAACAGTACCACTAGGTCATTCTTCATTTAATTTGCATGCATTTTATTCCAGAAATATCGACTAATACCGCATTATTGTACATTTATGCACAAAGACAGAAGGATAATAGAAGTTAAAAAAACTGTCTATTTTTGAGTCACATTATATCAATGTAAAATATACAAATAAAAAACGTATGAATATTCCATACGTTTTTTATAATAAATTTATAGAAGATGAAACACACCTTGTAACCATTCCACCGATAAAGTAAGCCACTTGTATTCTCTTTTAAACAATGGTTTAGACCATAGGGTTTCATCTGTTACTAAGGACAATCCATGTCCTCCATCTGGATATATATGTAATTCAAATGGTACATTTGCTTTTCTTAGCCCACTTGCATAGAGAAGGCTGTTTTCAACAGGTACACAAGTATCTTCAAAGGTATGCCACATAAATGTTGGAGGAGTCTGTTCTGTAACTCTTGTTTCAAGAGATAACCTACTCCATAGTATGTCATTTACGTCCATACCGATTAAATTTTGAAAAGAACCCTTGTGAGCAAATTCCCCAGAAGAAATTACTGGATAGGAAAGAATTGTGGCATTGGGTTTATGTATTTGACTATCGATTTCTTCCTTTGTAAATATCTCTTCATCACTCCATAAAGTACTTATCGAAGCAGCTAAATGACCACCTGCAGAAAATCCACAAACAGCAATTTTATCCTTATCGATATGCCATTCATCACTATGTTCTCTTACAAGCTTAATCGCATTCGAAACGGAGCGGATCGGTTCTGGGTGTTTATGTGGAGCAACAGGATAATCTAGTATAAATGCGTGAAAACCCGCAGCATTGTAAGATAATGCAACTCTCTCCCCTTCTCTTTCTGATACCATTCCATATCCACCGCCTGGTATAACAATCACTGCTGGCCTACTATAATCCCTTTCGTAAGAATCTAGAATGTAAGTCTTCATTGTCGGCATAAAACCATGTAGGGTCGCTTCATCTCGTAAATTATATACCTTGTTTATCATATCATCCCACTCCTTTAATAAATAAGTTTACTAAAAACTTATATTATATTACCACATTTTTTATCTAAAATATAGATTAAGAACAAAAATAAGGAGGAATATAGATAACAAAATCTATACTTCTCCTTATTTTGTTCTTTTACTAATTATATCTTTCGCTAGCCTATACTCATTTACTTTATTACGATTGAAGGTTCCTTTTAAATTATGTTTTTTTACTCGATATCATTTACTTATTACCTATTATATCTCTATAATGAATTAATCTACTTTTTATTTTTTACACGTTTCTTCTTTCCTTTAAATGCAACAAATAGCGTTATCGCTGACACAATAAGAATTAATGTGGCAAGCACCACATAGTAGAATGTCTTATTACTTTGTGCTACATTTACTTCTTCACTATTTACTACATGATCAGAACTAGCTTCTTTTCCAGTATCGACTTCTCCCTCTTTTACTAATACCATTGCAGATACAGGGTTTACCGTCACGCTTTCATTCGTAATCGTAGCTAAAACATCGGTTCCTGCTTTTTGATCGTTAACATAAACCTTCCAAGTTCCTTCAGGTATTGTATGCGTAATCTCTTCCTTGTTTGCGTTAAAGATAACAAAGATTTCCTCATTGTTATCATCTAATCCCTTAGCAATTTTGTAAGCAATCACACCATCAGATAGTCCTTCATCAAATTTTAAACGACTACTTATCTCCTTGGTAGTTGTCATTCTAAATTGACCATATGCTTTTCTAAATTCAATTAATCCTTTGTAATATTCATAGGTTTCTAAGTTCTCTGTTTTTGTATTCCATTTTATAGAATTTACAAAGTCAGAGGATTTATAGCTATTATGATCAAAAGTTCCATCTTCTTTTACTTTGGAACGAAGTATTTCTTCTCCTGCTTGAAAGAAGGGAATTCCTTGTGACGTTAAAACAATAGCAGCAGATAAACGATTCATTCTTATTCTATCTTCTACAGAATCCTCTGGATTTGATATTGATAATTTATCCCATAAGGATAGATTATCATGGGCTGAAGCATAATTTACAGTCTGTGATGGTTCACTGGCCCAAGGAGATGTTGAATAATTTACTTTACTATAATCAATTTGAGGATGATTTGTTGATGCTACAATTCCAAATTTAATGGAATTTTCCATCCCTTCTCTTCCACTAACATAACCTTTTTCTAGCTCATTAAATACACTTCCCTTAATGCCATCTCTTATGTCATCTGAAAATACAGCTATTCCATTCAACTTAGAAGCATTCACTTTTATTGCTCTTTGGTATTCAGGTAAAGGCGTAGTTCCACCAGTCCAACCTTCCCCATATATAAGAATGGAAGGATCAATCTTATTAAGTGCTTCTCTTATCTCATTCATAGTATCGATATCATGTAGACCCATTAAATCAAATCGAAAACCATCAATTTTGTATTCTGTTGCCCAATATACCACTGAATCAATGATATATTTTCTTACCATGGCTCTTTCGGATGCAATTTCATTACCACAGCCAGAGCCATTAGAGAAGGTATCCCCATCTTTTCTATAATAATAATCAGGTACAATTTTATTAAAATTAGAGTCCGCTGTTTTCGAAGTATGATTATAAACAACATCCATTACAACACGAATATCATTATCATGTAAGGTCTTTACCATCTGCTTAAATTCCCTTACCCTTACCTCCCCTAAATAAGGATTGGTTGAATAGGAGCCTTCTGGAACGTTATAATTCTCTGGGTCATAGCCCCAGTTAAAATTCCCCTCTTCTAACTTGCTTTCATCAATGGTTGCATAATCAAAAGATGGAAGTAGATGCAGATGTGTTATTCCTAAGTCGATTAAATGATCTAGACCTGTTGAAATTCCATCCTTGTTTTTTGTTCCTTTTTCTGTTAACCCTAAGAATTTACCAACATTCTTAATACCAGAGCTAGAATCTGATGATAGGTCTCTTACATGAAGTTCATATATAATTGCATCGGTTGCATTAAGAAACTCTGGTTTCTTTGTTTCTAAAAAACCTTCTGGATTCGTACTTGTCAAATCAAGCACCATAGCCCTCATGCCATTGACTCCTGTTGTTCTTGCATAAGGATCAACAGCTTCATTCATTATACCATTAACGGTTACCGAATAGGTATAATAAACGCCCTTTAAATCTGACTCAATGCTAGCAACCCATGTTCCTTTAACATCTTTTGTCATAGGAAAGGACTGAGTCAAATTATCTCCCATTCCTTCTTGGTATAAATTGAGAGACACCTTGGATGCGGTTGGTGCCCAAAGGCGAAAACTTGTAGCCGCTTCACTATAGGTGTAACCTAAATCATTTCCTTCATAATAAAAAGCATCATTAAACTCTAATGTATTAAACACTTCACCCATAGATACCGTTTTACTACCATAATCCGTACTTGTAACGGTATAACTTTTATCTAAATCTAATTTTTCTTCCATAATAAGTGAAGCATTATTAACCATTCCTAAATCTTTTGACCATACTTTCATAATCTTATATTCTTTTCCTTCTTCATCTAATACTTTATAGTTATCTACTTCTATGGTACTAGAAGTATCAATTGCTACCGTAACTGTAAACTTAATTTCCTTGTTGTTATGAAATCTAGCATCAAGAAATTTCGGTGATAAATCGATATTGGATTTATCATAGTATATATTAGGATCCGATTGAACCACATATACATCAAGTATTCCATCTTTTGCTTTGGACAAATCAATAAATCGGTCCTGGTCGAAGTCCTTTCTCTCCCATTCGTTCAATCGAATTATAATTCCAGCCTCTAACGAATCCTGAATATGAAACCTAGCAACCTTTCCAAATTCATCTTCTTTTGTAAAATGATATGCCATACCGTCTTTTTCTTTTGGCCAAGCCCATACATTCCATCCTTCATAAGAATTATCATATCTATGGTAATGTAAATTTACCTCGATGCCTTCCCGAGTATCAATATCCTTTGTTTCTTCCACTTGATTTAAGGTATAAGGTGTAGCACCATTAGGAGGAGTTGTATGTATTTCATTGTCACCACTATAAATCCATACTTCAGCTATGCCATTATCTAAGGTTACAAATCTGTCTTCTTCAATATCTTTCTTTTCCCACTCATTTAATCGAATAATAAAACCAATCTTCTCAGCTTTGCTACTTGTGTTAAATACAGCGACTTTCCCGAAATCATCCTCTGCATTAAACTTTACTTCGCTACCCTCTTTTCCGTCTAGCCATGCCCAAACATTCCATCCGTCATACTTATTATCCTCCCTATTATAATGAATAATAAGCGTATTTCCTGCTGCCTTTATATTCTTTGTATTCACCCCAATACCATCAAATACACCAAACAGCATTACTACTAGTAATAAAAAAGCGATTAATCTCCTTTTCATAGTAAACCAATACCTCCTTCTATTATACCCCCAAATTATACCATATTAAGAAGGAGAAATCCATAATATTTTCGAATTTTTTCGAAAATATTAGAAAAGCTAAATTATTCACAGCCTACTCCTAGCTATTAAATTTTCTATGCTTTTACTTTGACTAGCAGATGATTTTAATACTGTTCTATACAAAAAATTATAATTTCTGATTCTTTCGTAAATATAACTTTTTCCTACCATACAATAATAGACTAAAAGGATTCAAAATACCATCCTATTAGTCCATCCTATACTATATAACAAAGCCATTTAATAAAAGCAACTCTCTAGCAGTATCAACAGAATCTACTCCTACTAAGTTCTTTATTGGAGCAAACTCCTTCTCTCTTATTACTTCATATGGTAAGCAGCTATTATGATTATGTATCATATCAAGAATTAATGTTTCAAACTTATAACTATTCGCTTCAATTGGTAGAATTAATTCACCACCTTCATCTAGATAACTTGTTTTTCGTTCTACACGGTGTAATGGTAGTTCTTCATCCAATAGTCTATATAATTCCTTCACTTGGAATAAATAATTTAGTGTTACTCCATATTGATATACTGACTCTCCAGTCTCATTTACTTGATTTCTAATGTTATCCTCTAGTTCATAATACTCAATAATAGATGGCTTATTATCTTCAAGGCAAATGACTCCTATATTCTCATATGGTGATTGCTTTTTAACAACTTTTGCACCGCAGGAGCAATTCGACTTAAGAATGGCCCCAATAAATATTGGATCACATATTTTTTGTAGTACATTGTCTACTGAAAATACATTTAACCACTGAATACCAAATTGCTCCAATATGTTATCTAGTCCATTGCTAACTAATGACTCAAACCAACCACCATTCCCATTGGGAGACATCGCAATACTATATTTACTATCTAATATTACAGTTCCATCAAAATGAAAGGAGGGAGTCATATCTTGTTCAAAAAAGAAGATAAATTCTTTCTCATAACCAAAGTAATTCATTTGCTTAAAAAAAGAAATTGTCTCCTCTTTATTTTTCTTGCTAGTCATAATAAATAATGGAATCCATAGGTCAATAACCTTGACCATATCAATTAGATTATTAATTACCTGCTCAAAAATATATAGTTCTTTTGTCAACCCAATATTATACATGCCCTTAGGCTTTGAGGAACCAAGACGAGTTCCCATCCCGCCAGCAAGTAGTACAGCTCCAAGCTTTTTGTCTTTTAATACTTCTATCCCTGTTTTTAAATAGGAGTTAATATTTTTATGTATCCTTTTGATAGTTAACACATCAATTGGTCTTATATTCCTAATATGACTCGCTTGATTCTTATCGTCTTGATTATCCATATATCTTATATCATTATAATCATTGTTATCAAACTTATTATTAGTAGTCTTATTTATATTTTTACTTAACTTACTAAAATCAATATCCATAACTTGAGCATACAGTTCTTCTTGTTGCTTCGTAGTTAATTCATTAAAATACTTTAAAACATGAAGCTGTCCATAACTTTCTAATACTTGATACATTTTATGATAATCCATATTCCCCTACTCCCCCAAAAATTATGCTAGGTAACTGTAGCTATATAATTAGTTATGATATTGTTGCATTTTAAATATCTTAACAACTATTTATAATCCATGATCCACGATTCGAATGACTTCATTTTGAACTTTTCAATTTGATAAATATATTTTACTCCAATAATAAATAAAATTAGGGGTATGACTCCTGATAAACTAATCACACCATTACTTAGTATTATCGGCCTAAGAATATATTGACTCAAAGAATAACTATTATGTGGTAAAGGATAGGTTAAAATAACCATTAGAAATAAAATTCCTAAGCCTATCAGAAACTTCTTATTTTCTTTTAGCATAAGACCTCCTAATCATAGCGTGTGAACTTAGCTTAACGAGATAGTATTATATATATCTATGAAAAAAGATATATATAAAAGTATCCGAAATTATTTTGTAGAATTAAACTAAATCAATGTAAATATCCACGGCCTTGGTTCAATTTTTTTTATTATATGTTGATTCAAATTAAACCATGACTTGCAACGATCTAATATAACTCCATCACTAGTTACAACCATGTCTTTTTCCTCTAAAACCCTATCTACATCATTAAGTACATCCACATTAACTTGTATCGGGTAGCTTTGCGATAAATCATATAGTAGAACCTTCAATCTTCCAGAATTAGAGACTGGTTTATCAAGATAAAAGGTTACCTCATAAATATCAAGTTCAGCTAAAGTCTGAAATAACATCTCAATTGCTATTATAGTTTTATCAACAATCCTATAATTACCCCTAAGTCCAGCTAAATCACGATAGGTTCCATCCAAGCCTTTTAATATTAACGAGTTTGATAAGGCAACTTCTAATGTAATAATTGTATTAAAACCATCAATATGAAGATAAGCTACATTATGAGAACTGCCTAAACAATTGTGAAATTCATATTTATAATATTTATTAGCAGTTATATCTTTTATTTTATTTTCTATTACTTCTTTATCTCTATCACTTACTATAATTTCTTTCTCTTTTCTTATATCTAATTGCTCTCTAGTAGATAGCATCCGTGTTAAGGCTAATCTTTGTCTCTCAGATAGCATATAATGATTGCCAATAAAAGTAGACGTGGATTTGATATCATAACCACGATTTATTAAGTACATGAGTTCTTCAGCAGCTTTTTTAAGTGTCCCATAATACTCTTTACCAAACTCATATTCATCTTTTGGGTTATATCCACGTCTTACAATTTCGGTCATACAAGTTCCCTTCTATTATAACTATATCTATAGTAAGTCTTTACCGACCCCTTCTTCTACTAGCAAGTCTTTACCATGTTCCTAATAGCATCTGCATGATAAGACTAACCATACTAATGCTAATCCAACATATAAAACCTTGTAAAATAGGTTTTCCTCCGTTTTTTATAAGCTTAACTAGACTTGTATTAAAGCCAATACCTGCCATAGCCATAATAATAAAAAACTTACTTAAGTCTTTTAATGGAGCAAATAGCTCACTAGCTACTCCAACAGAAGTTAGTATGGTAGTTACGATGGATGCTAATACAAAGTATAAAATAAATGTAGGAAAAATTCTTTTAATACGTAACCTACCTTTTATGCTATTATTATTTTGCTTGCTCTGATGAATCGAAAGCACTAAGGTAATTGGTATGATTGCTAGTGTTCTTGTTAACTTTACAATAGTAGCAATATCAAGTACTTGTGTTCCAGTATTATGAATTCCATCCCAAGCGGATGCTGCTGCTGTTACAGACGAAGTATCGTTAATTGCTGTCCCTGCAAATACCCCAAACCCTTCGTTACTAATTCCGAGTATTGTGCCTAGAGTTGGAAAAATAAGTGCTGCTATCACATTAAATAAAAATATTACTGAGATGGATTCTGCTATTTCTTCATCTTTTGCACCAATAACTGGAGCAGTTGCAGCAATTGCAGAACCTCCACAGATGGAAGAGCCTACACCTATTAATATTGCCGTTTTCCTTGGTATTTTAATCAGTTTATAAAGAATAAATGATAGAATTAAGGATGTAGCAATGGTGGCAGCAATAATGGGTAATGATGTAATACCAGTTTTTATAATACTAGATAAATTTAATCCAAACCCTAATAAAATAACCGCATATTGCAGTATTTTTTTCGTTGTAAAGGTCACCCCTTGTTTATATTTATCTTTATCTTTCATGATTTGATTTAGAAACATACCAATTATAATAGCTGTAATTGGTCCTCCAATCACAGGGTATTGCTTTCCAATATACCATGCTACAATAGCAATAATAAAGCATAGTAACAATCCTCTTAGTTTATTCGTTATAGATGCTTTCATATGTAATCCTCCTAAGCAATAAATGTACACCTAATAATACAAAGTGTAAAGGATTATTGTTATGGTTTAATTAACTCATATACTTTATCAAGTGCATTCTCAGCATCTACTTCGTAATCTGGAATCAAAGGAATTGCATCTTTCTCTTCATCCACTCTACGAAATTTTTTATATGATATAGTGATAGGTAAATTTGAATTAGGCATTTGAAAGGCTAATATATCTCCATAACTACTTGGCATATTACCAGGTGTTTCACCAACAATTATACCTAACTTATTATCTTGTAATGCCACTGCAAAGGCCATGGCAGAACTAAAGGTATCGGTTGATGTTAGGGCATAAATCTTACCATCAAAAACCAAATCCTTCTTTATATTTAAAGATTCCTTTTTATCATTTTTAAATAAAAATGGACCATACCTTATATCAACACCACCAAAGATATAGTAGGAATCAATATTAATATATTCAATAAATGCATCAGCTACCTTTGAATTACCACCACCATTATGACGTAAATCTACCACAATATGATCAATATGATTCTCATTTACTTCTGAAAAAAAGTTGTTTAATGTAGACTTATACTTATCATTATAATTGCATTCTGTCAAAGTAAATATTCCTAGATTATTCTCTTTGTCTATCGTATACCAGACAAAATCTTGTGTACTTATGGCGACTTTACTATTTTTCACATCATCTAGCTTAACAAACTCATAATGAAATGTTTCCTCACCATTTTGGGTTTGAAATAAAAAATCAACTCCATTCGCAGTATCCACATTTAAAAAGTTAAGATAATCCTCTCTTACGATATACTGATTAAATTGATACTTTGCATAGGACTCTAATTCATATGAAAATTGTTCTAGAAATTGATTGTATAAAGTTGATACTTTTATGTTATTAATTGCTATAAGCTCATATTTATTTATCTCATTAAAATCTGATATATAGAGTACATTTTTATTCCAAATACCAACTTTACTATGACCATCCTTTAACTTAGAAATAATACGTGCTGCACTTTGCCAAAGTTCAACTACTGTAATGCTTTCTTTCATTTGAGTACACTCAATATTATATTGTTCCTTTACAATATCAATATTTGATCCATCAATAAAGGCTGGATGGTAATCTTGTAAATTTTTCATCATATACTCTAAGTCATTCATTGCTTTATCTTTCTCTAATATTTCATTCAATGGTTTTGTTTCTAAAAAGGTATCAACTACCTTTCGATATGGATCAAAGTATTTATAGAATCCATAGCAAAGACCTACTAGAATTAGAATAATCGAAAATACACCAACTAAAATTTTACGTATTTTTCTTTTCATACTCCACCTCACATAATATTAATATTCACCAGTGATATGTAATGGTACTTCTTTATAAGATTAAAAAGATATAAATCATCACTCCACTCTCTGTAATTATATTCCTTTTTTATGTAGGTGTAAAGCCATGTATATTCCAAAATTATGAAAGAAACCATTTTTTCCAATTTTTGTTTACTTTTAATTCTACTTATGATATGATCCACTTAAGTTTGCTGTTATATCTTAAACTCCTCACATCTATATGGAGGAATCTAATGTCTATAATCATGAAAAAAAAGCATTTTATAACCTTACTACTATCCATTCTTCTTTTTATCCCAAGACTCCCTGTTCAAGCAAAGAATCCGATAGAATTTATTTTACTCTCACAGTATCAGGCAACTGTTGATATCGAAGAAGAATTCTATCTCATAGCAATCACATCTAACACAAAATTACCCACCTTTAAAAGCAGTGATTCTAAAATAGCTTCTGTTAACACTTATGGCAAAGTAACACCTAAAAAAGCTGGTACTGTTACAATAACAGCTAAGATAAAAGGAGCCGAAGCTAGTTGTAAGGTAACCGTTAATAAAACAAAAGTTACCCTTAATTCGAAAAATGTTACAATTGAACGGGGTGAGCAAGTGAAACTTTCAGCTAGCACATCGAATCATTCAAAAGTAACTTGGAAAAGTAGTAAAAAAAGTGTAGCCACCATTGATGAATATGGTATGATAACAGGAATAAAACCTGGTGAAACAACCATTACTGCTACTGCTAATGGTACTTCTACCACATGTAGTCTTAAAGTAAAATCACCTTCTTTAACATTAAGCCTTTCAAAAGTCACCCTTTATCGTGGACAAACAAAAACCCTTACCGCAAGCGTATCTTCTGGATTTAATCCAAAATGGAAAAGCAATAAATCTAGTGTTGCTACTGTTAATGAATATGGTACTATCACAGCCATAAAAAATGGATTTGCAACGATTACTGCTACCATTGACGGTGTATCTAAAACCTGTGAAGTTATAGTGGAAAAACCGACTATTAAACTAAACCAAACCGAAATTACAATAAAAAAAGGGGAATCTTATACTCTAGTTGCCAATGTATCTTCCGGCAATACTCCTACTTGGTCTAGCAGTAATTCAAATATTGCTATTGTTGATTCGAATGGTTTCGTTACAGGATTAGAAAAAGGCAGAGCTTATATTTACGCGTCGGAAGATGGTAGTAAAATCAAATGTACCATATATGTAACTGAATAAATCATTGTGAGGAATAGCAGCAAACTTAATGTATAGAATACTAGATGTAAATATTAGATTTAGATGCTGAATTAGAAGTTTGGTTAAGTGGAATTGGAAAAGTAAAGTTTGAATTAGCTGGTGGAGTTGATATAAAGGCTTTGTGCCAAACTATAAGTGTATTTATATTAAATTAAGTAGTATTCGTAATTCATGATACTTAGCATAAACATAATTTATGTTTAAGTTAAGTATCATGAGTATCGTTAATTAAATTTAATTAAATTTGCCATTTATCACTGGCTTTAATATTGGTAGTATGATAATAGCTAGTGCACCACCGATTAATGCAGTAACTAGCTGTGGTACAGAAAACATATTGGATAGGATTGCTGCCCTCTTTTCAGGTATATCAAGAAGGGTAGGGATAGCAAATTTTACAATCCCATAATATAAACTTATGAACTTTAGCAAAGACGCTACTACCATAGCTAATACATAGGATAACTTTTTACTCTTAAAGTTTTGATTACCAATAACATGCCAGATAGCTATTAAAACACAATTTCCAATAATAATAAAAGGTATGAATGTCCAAAAAGGTCCAATAGCAAAAAACTTAGCTACAATTGGAGAAATCACTCCTACGGACAATCCAGTTGCCATTCCACAGGTCATTGCAGATATAATTAATATTAAATTTACAATTGAGCCGGTGATTAACTGATTATTAAGTCCAGATGTAACTGCTTGCATAACGATTAATAATGCAATAAAGACTGCAGTACGTGTAATCCATAATACATTATTTCTTATTCCCATCCTAGTCGCTCCATTTCAGATTAGTTTATTTATAACTACTTCTATTATATCAAAAAATACTAAAAATGAAAATATGCTTTCTATTTATTCGCTATCTTGACATTAAAATAAGGAAGCTTTCCTATTCGGAAAACTCCCTTATAAAGGAGATATTTATTTGGTACTATGCACCAAGGAATTAACGCTAATAATATAATACAAAGAGACTATAAAAACCTACTCATTGCATACTAAAAAAGCACCTTCACGAATTAATATACTTTGTAACTTAGTAATCTCAATGTCTTTTGTAGCTAGATTATTATGAGCTGCTAAAAATGCTGCTACACCACCCGCTTGTGCAATTGCTCCTGCAATCGGAGTAGTTCTTATGGCTCCTTGTGCTTCAAAGGTAGCTGAAATACATCTACCTACTGTTATTAAGTTCGTTATCTGATTATTAACTAAGCATCGATAAGGAACACTATACATCGTTCCACGCTTAACGTTATCTTCTTCTTTTACGACTTCACCTTTACCATCTGGATGGTGAACATCAACTGGATATCCACCATGGGCAACCACATCTTGGAATTTTCTTGCAGTAACAATATCTTCTAAGGTTAAGGTATATTGACCTTTAATTTGGCGTGAGCCTCTAATACCAATACTTGGACCTGTACTTAGAAGAACTGCATGTTCAAATCCTCTTACTTTTTCATTTAAGAACTTTTGAAGGTTACGCACTTGTCTTCTACCCTCTATCTCTGCTTCTGTTAGTTCCCAAGGATTTGTAGAATTAAGTCCTCTAACTCTTGTAGTATTAACGATGACTTCCCCTGGGTTATTTGTTTCAAAGAAAAGTATCGCTTCTAAGTTAAAGTCAAGTAATCCTTCTTCTTTCCCTTTTTTAACGATTTGCTCATAGCCACTTATTGATAGCTTTGGAGATTTATCTACAATATCTGTATTTCCTTTTAAAAATGGAAACTCCTCTGGATTTTCTTTAACAAAAGCCTTTACAGCCTCAATATCTACATTAGACATTTTCATATTCATGGTCATTGGCTGGCATGCCCCGTCACCAGGTCTACCCATGGTATAATCAACTCCAGACCATGCAGATAAATCACCATCACCAGTCGCATCAATATAAACCTTAGCACTTAATTCACTTAAGCCTGATTTATTGCTAATTGTAATACTCTTAATGTTTCCTTCTACCACTTTTACATCGGATAACATTGTATGATATAAGATATTTGCACCACTTTCTAAAAGCATTAAATCTAATTCATGTTTCATCGCTTCTGCATCAAAAGGAGTAACTGTATATGTATATCCAATGGTATCAAGTACATGTCCAGGTGATTTTTTCTTTGCTACTAATCGATCAATTAGCTCACCTGTACTGCCTTTTATAACCTGTCTATCTTCTACATGATATGTCATCATTGGACCTACACCTGCAGCAGTTAACATACCACCCAAAAATCCATATTTCTCTATTACTAATGTTTTTGCACCATTTCTTGCAGCGGAAATGGCAGACATAGCGCCTGATATTCCACCACCAACTACGATTACATCATAATCAAACATACCTAACTCCTTTCATATAACCTTTACCTTATCACAAGTATTTTCATATCCTTGCCATTGAATTCTTCATTGGATATCCACAATTTATCTAACATCATTACCTTATCGTATTCGGAATGTCTTTCTTCATCATTTACATAAAATTTAACTTTGCTACTATTAACGCCTTGCTTAAAGGAAATATGAATATTACAATCTTTAAATCTTATCTTAAACTCAAAATCCTCAAATGGGAGATAAGTTGCAGGTTGGATCCAAACGCCATCATACTCAGGGCATAATCCAAACACATATTTAACTAGTAATTTCAAAAGAACATTGGAGCTTCCTGTTTGCCAATCTGCCATGGAATAGCCATCGATATTCTTTTCTTCATTATAGCAGTAGGAATTCGGCATAACATATGGTGAGCATGAAACGTAGTCGTGAGTAAATGGTAAGGATTTTACTAATTCTCCCATGCATTGATTGAATCACCCATACGAAACATTGCCATGATACCAAAAAGGGAAGCATGGATATAAGCAGCTCCATTTTCTGCAGTTCCTTTTGGTAATTTTGGTATTCTACCTACTCCCTTCGTATCAGGTTCAAAATGTGGTTCAAAGGTCTTTAATCCGTACTTAGAATCTAAGCTATCAAAAGCATTTAAGATGGTATCTCTCATTGTAGTATCTTCATCATACATACCGGACAATACCCAAAATGCATTCGAAGTTAAACCGTGACGGGATTTCTCATCAGGATCTGAAAAACCACCAACATAATAGGATACCTGATCCCCCCATCCATGAACGATACGTTTTTCTCCATTATCTCCTGTAACTATAGCATACTTATCAAGACCTTCTTTGATTTCATGTTTCGCTATTTCATATTCTGCTATTAAGTCTTTATATGCTTCTTTATCTAACCTACTAAGAAGCTCTATCATCTCGGTAAGATTCTGATATACTTGAAGAGTTACCATTACAGAAACACCAGTTCCAAATTCTTTTTCTTTATCCTTACTTACTCCTAGACCATCTAATGCATCATTCCAGTCTCCATACAATACTCGAATACATTTTGTAATCTCTTCATCTTTGTTTACAAGTAAGTAGTTCATTATTTTTAGCATATGGTCTAATACAC
>JAFAEB010000347.1 GCA_023424235.1 Bacillota bacterium | reverse complement strand
GTGTAGGAGTGGGTGAATTGGATAAGAATAAGGACACAGAAATAATCTTTAAGGATTCTACTGAAGATGCAGGTTTTTATGAAGATTACAAAAGAAATAACCCTTATGAAAAAGAGAAACAAAGGCGAAAGATTATTAGCATTTCTATAGTTGGTGCAGTACTTGCTATTACTTATTTTATAGTATTCTTTACAAAAGTATATCCTCTTATAAATGATCAATATGCAAAAGTAAAAGAATCTAAGGATAATATTTCTTATACATTAAAAAGAGTTGGTTATACAGAGGTAATTGAAATTAATGGCAGGCCGAATCAAACAAATGAAGCATTTATTTATGGTGAATTCAACAATGGAAGGCAAATAAACTATCGAATAACATTTAGCAATCCGAATGACTGGGAAAACAGTTATATAACTTTATATAATCAATTTGATTCAATTATATATGAGAATCAATATGAAGATTCTCATATAATTATTAATCCAGAAAATTTTATGAATGATGAAAATTTTAGAGTTCAAATTTACAATGGTAATTATATACCGACTTTGGAAGACTTAAGCGTGCAACAAATAGTAAGTTTAGCATTAAGGAGCGGAGTTCGATTCCGTGGTAATGTTATATCTTTGTTTTTTATAGCAATACTAATAGTAGCTCTACTATATAGTATATTCTTCTGGGAGAAATCATTTGAGAGATGGATGAGGTGGAATACCAATAATTTCTCCAATGTTGGACCTTCTGATTTTTATGAATTTCGTGTACGAATAGGTCAGTTAATGATTGTTGTATTTATTATTATAGAGTTATTTAGAGCATTTACTTATTAAAATCAAGGGGTTAAAAAGAAGAAGATAATTAACTTTGATGTATCAATTTAGTATGTAAATGTTGCCATGTGGTATAAAAAATGCTACTATAGGTTATATATTACGAGTAAATAGACTAGTATATAAGCTATATAGATTCCGTAATTATTAAAGGCTATAAGTTAGTGTAATTACAATTTGAATCTAAATTTACAGATAGGAAGGTTATTAATATGAGAACAATAAACTGGGGAATAATAGGATGTGGAAATATATCTTCACAATTTGCTACAGGACTTATGAATATGCAAAATACAAACATTATGGCTGTTGCATCAAGAGATAAAGCAAGAGGAGAAGAATTTGGAAAGCGTTTTGGTGCGCAAAAAATATATAATAGCTATGAAGATATCGTAATGGATGATGAAATTGACGTTATCTATATAGGAACTCCTCATTCTGAGCATTTTTCAAATGCAGCATTATGCATTAAAAATGGTAAATCTGTACTTGTTGAGAAAGCATTTACAAGAAATAGTAGTGAAGCGAAGAGATTAATCCAGTTAGCAAAAGAACATAATGTGTTTTTAATGGAAGCTATGTGGACAAAATTTATGCCTGTTACAAAACAAGTGAAGGAATGGATTAAGGAAGGACGTATTGGTGAAATTGCAAATATGCAAATTAACTTTGGATTTCGTAGAGAAATGCCAAATACGCATAGACTAATGGATCCAAAGCTTGCAGGCGGGGCGTTATTAGATGTTGGTGTTTATCCGGTTACCTATGCGGTTCATATGATGGATGAATTGCCAGTTGAAATAGTAACTACAGCTGTTCTTGGAGAAACTGGTGTAGATGTAAGAAATAGCACTATTTTTAAGTTTAGAAATGGGGCACTTGCAACGCTTAATTCTGCTGTGAATGCAGAAGTTGGGAAATCAGCGGTTATCATTGGTGAAAAGGGACGTATTAAGATTCCACAATTTTGGACAGCAAAAGAAGCTATGTTGTACGACCAAGAGGGTAATTTACTTGATACAGCAAAAGACCTAGACCGAATAGAAGGTAAGATTAATGGATATGAATATGAAGCTTATGAAGTGAATCAATGTATAAGAGAAGGTAAATTAGAAAGTGATATTGTGCCCTTGGAAGATACCTTAGCCATTATTAACATTATGGATATGATGAGAAAAGAGTGGGGAGTAGAATATCCAAATGAAGGTTAATTAAATACATTTGATGTTTTAGGAGAGGATAATATGAAAAAGAAGCGCTTATTAACACTTATTCTAATGTCAAGTATCCTATCATTATTTGGATGCTCGAATAATAAGAATAATACAAATGATACTGTGGTGGAGCAATTCTCTGAGATTAAAAAGGGAGAAGAAGTATGTGAACTAGTGGTGAAAGATTATGGTTCCATCTATATTCGATTTTTTAAAGATGCAGCACCGAAAGCAGTAGAGAATTTTATAACTCATGCAAAAAACGGTTATTATAACGGATTAACCTTTCATAGAGTAATTGCAGACTTTATGGTTCAAGGTGGTGATCCTAGTGGAATAGGAACTGGTGGTGAAAGTATATGGGGTAAGTCTTTTGAAGATGAATTTAACGAAAACCTTCAACCAGTACGAGGTGCATTGTGTATGGCTAATTCCGGGCCAAATTCAAATGATAGTCAGTTTTTTATTGTTCAATCAAAAGAAAGTTATAACAAAGATTATCTAGAGTATATCGCTTCTAATTATGGAATAAAGTTTAATGAAGCTGCCCAAAAAGCATATGAAGAGATTGGAGGCACTCCCTGGTTATTTCAATCCCATACTGTATTTGGACAAGTATATGAAGGTCTAGAGATATTAGATCAAATTGTGGATACCGAAGTAAATCAAGATGCAAAACCAATTAATGATGTAATTATAGAAACGATTAGAGTTTTTAATTATGAATAACAATAACATCCGTAGTGTTTTAATGCTGCGGATGTTATTTTCAATATTTCCAAACATTTAATTTTCACCATTAACAAAGCTAAATTAAAGGAGGTAATAATATGAGTGATAAAGATCTAGTCGTATCAGGGTTTCTTTTTAGTAATAAAAAGGAATATGAGTTGGCTCTCGATGAAAGTCAAACAATTGAGTATATTAAAAGTAAAACAGATTTGACTAACATGAAAACTATATTAAAGCTTTACAGTAAGTTAATTGAGAGTGAAACCTTTAAAACACCAGTCGGATATGGTTTTTTAAAAGAACTACAAGATAAATTAATCCGTTCGAATATGATATCAAAAGAGAATATACTACCAATAACAATGGTTAATCATATATTTAACGATAATGGAGAGAATTTATCCATTAATCAATATAAACAAAAGGTGAAAAAGCTTTCTACTAATCTAAGAAATGTACGAATCATTAATTTCTTTATGGTAGTAACGATTATTATTATGTTTTTCATTGCACTATTTGCGGATAAAAGTAAGTATGCTAATTTTGAAACTCAGATTATAGACAAATACTCATCATGGGAAGAGGAACTATCTAGCAGAGAGAAAGCACTTGATGAGAGAGAGGCTTTTCTAAATAAGAAATAAAATCTATTAATAGACATTTATACATACTTTTTTCATATTTACTTGTTATAATATGGTTAGATATGTTACAAATCAATTTGACAATGAGGATAGGAGTTGAGTAAATGGATAAGTTGAAAATATTAGTAGTTGATGATGAAAGTAGAATGAGAAAGCTGGTAAAGGATTTCCTTAGTAAAAAGAATTTTGATGTTCTTGAGGCTGAAAATGGAGAGATGGCAGTGGATACGTTCTATGCATGGAAGGATATTGCACTAATTATTTTGGATGTTATGATGCCGAAGATGGATGGCTGGCAAGTATGTCGAGAAATCAGGCAATATTCCAAGGTTCCTATTATTATGTTAACAGCTAAAAGTGATGAAAAGGATGAGTTACTTGGCTTTGAACTTGGAGTGGATGAATATATATCAAAACCTTTTAGTCCGAAAATATTAGTTGCAAGAGTAGAAGCTATTTTAAGAAGAGCGAACATATTAGACGAAGATACCATTGAAGTTGGTGGTATTGTATTAAAGAAAGCCGCTCATCAAGTAGAAATTGATAATGTTAATATAGAATTAAGTCTTAAAGAATTTGAGTTATTAACTTATTTTATAAGCAATCAAGGTGTAGCTCTATCAAGAGAGAAAATTTTAAATAATGTTTGGAACTATGACTATTATGGTGATGCAAGAACCATTGATACCCATGTGAAAAAACTTCGTAGTAAAATGGGTGAGAAGGGTGATTATATTAAAACCATTTGGGGGATGGGGTATAAATTTGAAGTATCATAGTTCATAAATTTAGCTAGTACTAAGGTGAAATATTATTTGACTTATAAAACGATCTTATGGAAACCGGAATAGAATTTTTTGCAGGTCATTATGGATAGGAGAATTTATGGCTACATTGCTAGATAAATTTAATAAAAAAGAAAAAAAAGAGAGATTATTGGGCTTATTTTATAAACTCCGATTTATAAGTCATTCTCTTCGGTTTAAATTAACTCTTACCTTAACATCTTTAATAATAATAACCATTTTATTTTTATGGTTATTGAATCTTACCTTCTTAGAGAATTTTTATCTTTTTAGTAAAATGAAAACGTTAGATAATACTTTTTATGAAATTAATCAGATTTTTGTTGGCAACAATAATCAAGAGGGTGAATATGATACAACCAATGAACTCTTGTTAAAGATTGAACAATTAGGTGAAAAGCAAAACATTAAAATATATATTATCACAGCAAGATTCTATGCTGTATATCCTAAAAGTGAGAGTATCGAAGATAATATTCGCGAGATATTTGATGAATATATTTTAGGAACTCAATATCCAAATAAGAAAAAAGAATTACTTAAATCAAATAATAACTATAATATTTATAAGGTATTGAATCAAAGATTGGATTCTCAGTATGTTGACTTATTTGGCATGCTTGATAATTCATACTTCGTTTATATTCAATCTAATTATCAAAGTATGCAAGAGAGTGTATCAATTTCAAATAAGTTTTTAGCTTATGTTGGATCTTTGTCCATTATATTAGGAATTGGAATTATGTCACTAATAGGTAAGAGGTTTACTAGTCCAATCCTGCAATTAGCTGGAATAGCAAAAAAGATGAGTGATCTTGACTTTGACGTTAAATACAATATTGAGACAAAAGACGAAATTGGTGAACTTGGACAAAGCATAAATACCTTATCTGAAAAATTAGAAATGACAATATCTGAACTAAAGAGTGCCAATAACGAGTTACTCTCTGATATACAAAGTAAAATCCAGATTGATGAGATGAGAAAGGATTTCTTATCCAATGTAACCCACGAGTTAAAAACCCCTATTGCATTAATACAAGGATATGCTGAGGGTTTAAAAGATAATATTAATGAAGATGATGAGAGCAAAGAGTTTTATTGTGAAGTAATAATAGATGAAGCGAAAAAAATGAATCATATGGTTAAAAAGTTACTTACTCTTAACCAATTAGAGTTTGGGAATAATACAGTAAATATCGAACGCTTTGATATAGTAGAATTGATTCAATCAGTACTTGATTCCACAGCTTTATTCTTTAAGCAAAAGGAGATTAAATTAATATTTACACATAAGGATCCGATTTATGTATGGGCGGATGAATATATGGTCGAGGAGGTTGTAGTAAACTACATTAATAATGCAATTAACCATGTAGCAGACGTTAATATTATTGAGATAAAAGTAATTGAATTAGAAAATGTAGTAAGAGTTGCAGTCTTTAATACAGGTGCGAATATACCAGATGATGAATTAGAAAAAATATGGATTAAATTTTATAAAGTTGATAAAGCAAGAACAAGAGAATATGGTGGAAATGGGATAGGATTATCCATTGTAAAAGCGATCATGACCTCTTTAAACCAAAAATACGGTGTGGTGAATCGGAATAAAGGAGTAGAATTTTGGTTTGAGCTTGATTCAAAATTATAAAAGTAAATTAGTATAAAATTATTATAAATTGAGGATTGCCGATTTTTCCTTTTAATGATATTATAGTAATGTGTAAATCGTACTAGAGGAGGAAAATAAATGAAGAAAACATTTATTACTGTACTAGCAATATGTGGGATTCTTTTAACTGGTTGTACTAAATTAGTGGATTTAACAGAAAAAGAAAACAACATTCTTAGTCAATATATGTCAAGTACCATTATTGAGCAAACAGATTATAAATCTTTACTATCCATGGATGACTTAAATATGAATTTTGTGAAAGATGAAAGTATGAAGAATGAAGCCAAGGAAGATAAAGAGGAGAAATTACAAACTACTCAAATAAAGGATAAGAATGATATAGATCTAAAAACTGCCAATGTAAGCTTGACAAAAGCAGTAGGGAAGAATAATTTTGATATTAGTTATAAAACCTATAAACTACACGACAAATATCCTACTACAAAAAACAATTATTTTGAGTTATTTGCAGGGGAGAATGAAAAATTATTAGTAGTTTACTTCGATGTTAAAAATTTATCAAACAAAACATTACGATTAGATTTAGTAGAAGAAGGAATCAACTATAAATTAGAGGTTGATGGGCAAAACCTTAAGCCTATGCTAACTTTACTTATGGATGATATCCAGTATATTAATCTTGATGTTAAATCGAAATCAACGAATCAAGCAGTACTTGTATTTACAGTGAATCAAGATATAGATTTGTCAAATGCAAGGTTAGTAATTACTAGGGAGGAAAATACTACTATTATTAATTTAAAATAAATCTATATCCAAAGGAGCAAAGAGATGATATTTGTTGAAAAGAAAAGGACTAAGTTCTTAGGACTACCAATTTGTTTTACAACATACACATTATCTGATGAAAAAATTACAATTACAAGTGGTTATCTTAATATAACAGTTGATGATGCATATATGTATAAAGTTCAAGACGTAAAACTAACTAGGAGCTTTATAGAGAGAATTTTTAAATTAGGTACAGTTACTTGTTACACTGGTGATAAAACACATCCTGAGTTAAAGCTATTACATATACGAAATTCAGGTACAATTAAAGATTATCTTTTAGAAGCATCAGAAGAAGCAAGAAGAAAACGTAGAGCTCTTCATACACTGGATATTGATGCAATGGATATAGAATAATTATGATATATTAGGCAATAATAAAGGTAAAATTTAGTGTAATGTATTTGTTATAACTATCTAGAAAACTGTAAATTTACCGAATTGTAAAATTTAAAAGGCATGTTTATAATAAAACAGTAGGACGAGTTGATATAAACTTGTCCTTTATTATGTAATGATTTCAGACTAAAGGTTCTCTTCCTCAAGTCTATTTATAAAAATAGTTAACTAAAGAAAAGAACCTTTCATCAAATCTATATATATTTTTAGGGGAGGAGAGAGTGAGATTAGTTATCACTTTCATATAATTATTATATTATATAGATGTGTTTAAATTATGAAGAATATAGAGATAATTTGTTAATTTTTTTGTTCATATTTGGATAGGAGTTATATTGTATGAATTATAAGCTTTTAGTTGATACAGCTATGTTAACAGGTGAGATCATGTTAATCGGTGGAGCTGAGACTTATCGTGTTGAGGATACGATGACAAGAATACTAAAAATTTCAGGATTAGAGAAAACAGAGACTTTTGTTACTCCAACTGGAATTTTTTTAACATTAGGGGATTCGAATATCGATGCGATAAGTCTATTAAAACGCGTTGAAAATAGAATTACAAACATGTCAAATATTTATGAAGCCAATAGTATTTCAAGAAAGCTTTGTAGTGGTGATATTAGTTTAGAAGAAGCCTATGAGAGATTAAAAAGAATTAAAATATCAAAGCAATATAGCGATAGAACCTACAATATTTGTACCATTATGGCTTCTTTGTTTTTTAGTGTATTACTAGGTGCTGATTGGCTTAATTGCTTAATTGCAGCAGTTAATGGTAGCTTAATTGTATTAGTTGTAATATTTACGAGAAAGCTAAAGATAAATATGTTTATAAAAAACTTAGTGTCTTCCATACTAATAGCCATTAATAG
>JAFAEB010000276.1 GCA_023424235.1 Bacillota bacterium | reverse complement strand
AGTCAGTACACTAGCAACTGATGTATCTGGTACATCTAGCTCTATATTAGATGCAACAAAAGATATATCTGTAACGATTGATGAAATTGAAAAAGGTGTAGTTGGGCAAGCATCAGATACAGAAAGTTGCCTAAATCAAATGTCTAACCTATCAAATCAAATTACAACCGTATACAATAGTACCTCAGAAATCGAGAAAATAGCTAGAGACACAAAAGATGTTGCGACGAATGGTATTGATATTATAAAAGATTTAAATGATAAGTCAAAAGCAACATCGGATATTACGAACATTGTAATTAATGAAATTGAGGAATTAGACATGGAATCCAAAACCATTAGTAATTTCGTAGGTATAATAAATGAAATTGCAGAGCAAACCAATCTATTATCTTTAAATGCATCCATTGAGGCAGCAAGGGCTGGTGAAGCAGGCAGAGGTTTTGCGGTTGTTGCTGATGAAATTCGTAAATTAGCAGATCAATCTATGAGGGCAGCAAGTCAAATACATACTACGGTAACTAAAATTCAGAATAAAACAAAAGGAACTGTACATTCAGCAAAGCAAGCAGAAGAAATAGTAGAGTCACAAATACTTGCACTTAATAATACCAATAAAGTATTTGAGAAAATTAATACTTATGTTGGTAGTTTGGTAAACAATTTAAATGCAATATCAAGTGGGATTGATGGAATTGAAAATTCTAAGGAGGATACCTTAGATGCAATTCGTAACATTTCTGCTATAGCGGAAGAAAGCGCTGCAGCTTCTGAGGAAGTAAGTGCAACAGCAAATAATCAAATTACATCGGTTGAAGAACTAAGCAATCAAGCGAAAGAACTTGATATTTATGCTAAAAAACTAGAAGAAGCAATTCGAAGGTTTCGTATTAAATAATACATCGAATCGGTATAAACATTTACATCTAGGCTAAACTTTATAGTATATGAAAATTACATTGTTTGGTCTAGAAAGGGTAAATGAATATGGCAGTGAAGAAAAAAGATGAAAAAATTGATTTAAATAATATAAAACCAGAAGAGAAACTTAAATATGAAATTGCTACAGAATTAGGTTTACTTGATAAAGTATTAGACGGTGGTTGGAGATCCTTGTCTGCCAAAGAATCAGGTCGTATTGGTGGTATTATAACGAAACGAAAGAGAGAGCAGAAAAAAAAAGAGGAGATGGATAAAGCATGAAAAAAAGGCTCTTGTTTATATATAACCCACAAGCGGGTAAAAGCAAGATTAAAAACTTTTTATCTGGTATCATAGAGCTTTTTGTAAAAGAAGATTATGAAGTAGTTATTTATGCCACACAAGGAAAAAGGGATGCAAAAAAGATTATACTTGACTGCTTTTCTAGAGAACATTATGACCGAGTAATTTGCTCTGGTGGTGATGGCACTTTAAACGAAGTTATAAGTGGAGTAATGAAAAGTGGTAAAAAGATAGAGATTGGTTATATCCCATCAGGAACAACTAATGATTTTGCATATAACTTAAATTTACCAAAAAATTTACCGAATGCAGCAAAGGTAGCTATTTATGGAGAACCATTTTCATGTGACGTAGGAAGCTTTAATGGAGCCTACTTTACATATACAGCAGCCTTTGGCTTGTTCACGGATACCTCATATGAAACTCCTCAAGTCAGTAAAAATACCTTAGGTAGACTGGCTTACATTCTTGAAGGAATTAAACGCTTACCAAATTGGAAATCCTACCAAATGGAAATAACCTGCAACGATCAAGTGATATCAGATCAATTTATATATGGTATGGTGGCTAATTCAGAGTCAGTAGGCGGAATAAAAGGATTAGCAGGAAAAGATGTTATCTTAGATGACGGATTATTTGAAGGCATATTTATTAAAATGCCACAAAATGTTATGGATTTTCAAGGAATAATAAATGACTTATTAACTGGCAACCTAAATGGGGATCATATATATTCCTTTCCAGTGACAGATGTAGTTATAACTTCGAAAGAATTAATACCATGGGCAATTGATGGTGAATTCGGTGGTGAACTGCAAAAAGTTCATATAAAAGTTCATAAACAAGCGATTACTATGATACGGAATAAAGGAATAAATGAACTTCTAAAAAATTCATAGATGTTAATTTAGGATAGTTAATAAAAAGAGTAGCAGGATATTGTGGTTGATACCTTAGAAAAATACTAAAAATAGAGCTATCACACAAGTGGGTAACTAATTGAACCATTTGTGTGATAGCTTCCTTTATTTTATCCTTATTAAATCATCGTGCTAAGTTTTCATATTGAAACTTACTTTAATTCATTGTTTTGTAATCGTAATATACGAATACCTAAAAAGTCCTTAATAACAACGGAGATTCCACCTAAAAGTATGGAAGTATCTTGAAGAGCTGAAGGTAGGATACTTGTCACACTATTCATTTTACTAGATAGAGTATGTTCAATGCGTGTTATTAATTCAGGTAGGTATATAGTAAAGGAACTATTGATAATAACAATATTTGGATTATAAGCATTTAATACATTGTTAATACAAATAGACATATATTTTATAAAACGATCAATGATCTGAATTGCTAAAACATCCCCTGTTTGATACATGGAGACTAAAGTATCAATGGATAGAGGTGTATCTAATTCATTTGAATTAAGTCCCTTTAACTCTAAAAATTCTCGAAGAATAACACGTTCTGAGACATATTGCTCAAGACATCCATGATTACCACATGGACATTCTCTTCCATCTATTTCAATTATTGTATGACCAAACTCACCTGCTCGGCCATTATAACCGGTATATAGAGAATTATTTATAATAATTCCAAGTCCAATTCCAGAATGGACACTAATATTAGCAATATTAGGATAATCATACATAAATGTCTTCTCACCTAATACGGATAGATTCGCTTCATTTTCTAAGAATACCTTCGTGTGAAAATGTTGCTCTAACTTCTCCTTTAATCCTAGTCCAACTAAATTATAGTAAGGTGCAAAGGATATATCATTATTATGAACAACACCATGAATACCAATGGAGATACCCACTAGTCCATAGGGATAATGACCTTTTGTTGGAATCATTGCTTCAATAATTTGAATTAAAACGCCAGTGATGTCTGATGGTTTACTTGGTGTCTTAATCTGTCTTAAGGTACAATCTTCCCCTTGTAAATCAGTAAGTAACACTGAAATTGTCTCTACTCCTAAATCAATACTAATGGCGTAACCAGCTTTCTTATTAAAATTAAGAAGAATTGGTTTACGCCCAAGGCTTGTATCATCACTTCCGATTTCAATCACTAAATTTTTATTAATAAGGTCTTGTACAATCGCTGATATGGTTGCCTTGGTAAGACCAAGGCGTTTCGAGATAGAAGCTCTTGAAATAGGTTGGGAATTAATAATTGTTTCTAAAACTAAATTGCTATTAATATCACGTATTAGTTCTTTACTTCCTGTAATCATAGTATCCATCCTTATCTATGGCACATATTGCGTCATAATTCGTAAATAAATTTATAAATATAGTAGCATAAATCCTACGAAATGAAAAGGGTTAGAATGAACTCGTTACAATCAAATTAATAAAAGATAGTTTTTAATATTTTTCGGTTGATTATTGACAAACATAAAAAAAAATGATACAGTATATCTATACTTAGTTTATTGAACAAACAAATATAAGGAGGTATTAATTATGGCTTACTTTGAAGGTGTAAGTAAAGTATTATATGAAGGTCCGGATAGTAAAAACCCATTAGCTTTTAAATACTACAATCCAGATGAAGTTGTTATGGGTAAAACAATGAAGGAACAATTAAGATTTGCTATGTCCTATTGGCATACATTCACTTATATGGGAAATGACCCATTTGGTGTAGGTACTATGTTTAGACCATGGGATAATGAAGAAGATGCTATGAAGATTGCAAAAGAAAGAGTTCATGCAGCATTTGAATTCATGGAAAAAGCAAGCATTCCTTTCTTCTGTTTCCACGATAGAGATATTGTTCCAGAAGGAAAAGACTTAGAAGAAACAAATAGAAGATTAGATGAAATTGTTGCTGTTATCAAAGAAGAAATGGCTCGTACTGGAATTAAATGCTTATGGGGAACTACAAATGCATTTAGTAATCCACGTTTTGTACAT
>JAFAEB010000234.1 GCA_023424235.1 Bacillota bacterium | reverse complement strand
GTCTAGTACCTTCCACTCTAACTCTTCATAAAATCTCCACTCCAAAAACTGTCCCAGTTCATTACCCATAAAGTTTAGTTTTTTACCGGGCATTCCCATCATATATCCTTCTAGTACGCGTAATTGTGCAAATTGATTATAGCGGTCACCTTCTAACTTTCCAAGAAGGGAGCGCTTGCCATGAACCACTTCATCATGTGACAGGGGCATAATATATTTTTCATGAAACATATAAACAAAATTAAAAGTAATTAGGTTAAAGTGTTCCTGTCTTTGGTAAGGATTCATCTCAAAAAATCTTAAGGTATCATTCATCCATCCCATATTCCACTTGTAATGAAAACCGAATCCACCTTGATTTATCGCATCTGTTACACCTCTTATATCTGTACTTTCCTCCGCGATCATATACACATCTGGAAGCTCATGAAAAACTGCTTGGTTAAGTTTTTGTAGGAAGGCTATACCGTCTCTATTAAGGTTACTTCCATCCTCATTAGGAGTCCAAGGTCCATCATCATAATCTAAATAAAGCATATTACTTACAGCATCTACACGTAGTCCATCTAGGTGATATTCCTTAAGCCAATATAGAGCATTTGAAATAAGAAAACTATGTACTTGATTTTTACCTAAATCAAAATTATGAGTTCCCCAACGAACATTTTTAGCTCGATTTTTATCTTGATACTCGTATGTAGCCGTTCCATCATAATAATATAGGGCATAATCATTACTACAAAAGTGCCCTGGAACCCAGTCAATAAGGACAGCAATTCCTGCTTGATGAGCTTGGTTTACAAAATGCTTAAAAGCCTCACAATCTCCAAATCGCTTAGATACTGCATAAAATCCAGTGATTTGATACCCCCATGAGGCATCTAAAGGATGATCCATTAGAGGCATAAATTCAATATGGGTATATCCCATATCTTTTACATAAGGAATCAAAGAATCTGCTAACTCATAAAAGGTATAATATCTTCCGTCAGGATGTTGTCTCCAAGAAGAGGTATGAACCTCATATATATTAAGAGGATTTTGATACATTGACCTTTGTTTTCTGCCCCTCATAAAGCTTAAGTCATTCCACTCCATTGCTGGCAGGTCATAGACAATTGACGCATCTTTAGGTGGCTCTTCAAAAGCAAACGCATAAGGATCTATTTTATACGCAAAATTACCATTCCTATCTTCTACTAGATACTTATAACAGTCTCCCTGCTTAGCTTCACAAGATAGAATCGTCCATGCTCCCGTTTCAAATACTCTTTCCATTAAAAGAGGCTTCCACTGAGAAAAATCCCCTACTAGTGATACAGACTTTGCATTGGGAGCCCATACAGTAAAGCGATATCCATCGCTAACAAGCTTATTTCCTAAAAACTTATAACTTGAAAAATGACGACCTTCATTAAAAATCTGCATTTCATCCACTAATAAAAAATCCTTAACATTTGTGCTATTCATAAAGAATAATCCTTTCTAGTTTTACTAAAATCTCCTTTTTGGTACAAAAAAAGCCACCGCAATGCACACCCTGTCTTGTTACTAAGACCAGAATGATTAAAGATTACAAGTGGATTTGAAATAAGCTTTATACATAAATTTTAACATTTTATACCGTATTTGTCAATATTTACTTGTGTATTTTATATACTTTTATTATGTATTTCATGTTTGATTTGTACATATTGAATATAAAATTATGTTTTTTTCCATATAATAAAATGTAACTCTATTGCTGTAATCTTTGCACCTATTTGCTATCACTTATGACTTTTATTACATTCTATTAGTAAGCGTTGAAGTATATGACTAATTTTAGGACAACTTTTTCATATCTGTGAGTTTAAAACTATTCTTTCTATGATAAAAAACTTTTCTGTCTATGTATTTAAAACTTTTCTTTCTATGATTTTAACTCTTTCATTACATTATATATAAAAATATACAAGAACTTATTAAACTTATAAGATATTTGTATAACTTATAAATATTGACAATATACATAATAGCAATTACAATTAAATTGTTTTTAGCAAAGTAGAATAGTATGCGTTAAGTGTTTGGTGAACGGGGAGTTGTCACTAGAACGAAGAGGAAGTTATAAAATAACCGACTCGCGGTATATTATTCGCATCCCGTTGCTGCAGCTGAGTTTACATCTCTTTTGTAGCTAGGTGATTAACCTTTTTATCTACAATTTTTGGAGGTGTTTTTATTATGCAATTAATTAGTAAAAAAGCAGTGGATATGAAAACCCTAGGGAAAGAAGTAAAATCTCTTAATTTTGTGATATTTACTGGATTCTTTCTAGCAATGTATTTTGTTTTATATTTATGCAATATTATAATAACCCCAGTCATTCAGTTTCGACTTGGCTTTCTAGCAATTGCAGTGGCTGGTCTTTATGGTGGTCCATTAATGGGATTAACCGTTGGAGCTGGCGGTGACTTATTAGCCTTCTTCCTTACAGGTGGTCAAGGTGCCTCATTTTTTGGAGGATTCACCATTAGCTATGCTCTTATGGGTTTCTTATTTGGATTAATTTTTTATGGTACTAAAGTTAATATTACCCGATCCATAATGGGTGCTTTGGTTGAATTTTGTATCTCCATCTTTTTAAATACCTACTGGTTAAGTATTTTATATGGAACGAGCTATACAGCCTTATTTATAACTAGAATACCGAAAGCATTAATTATGATTGTAATTAGTACAATTTTGTTATCTCTCGTATTACAGTCATTACAAGCCATATTAAAACGCGCAAGCTTTTTAAAAGAATAATTCCTATAGGACAATTTAATTTCCTATGAAATACAAAAACACACCTTAAAGACTCCCCTTATAAGGTGTGTTTTTTATTCTATTCCTAAACTATACTTACTTGATTTTATATACGATATTTTTTAATCCTATAATTTTTATATACGATATTTTATATACGATATTTTATATACGATATTTTATATCCTATAATTTATATCCTATATTAATATAATTTATATCCTATAATTTCTGATAAACGGTTTTTACACTAATTCCATCAATCATGCCAAGCTTACCAGATAATGAACTTATGGTGTTATTATCTGCATCTATAACAATACTAATAATGCTTACCTTCTTCTCCTTATAAGGAATCCCCATTCTACCCACGATAAATTCACCATACTCATGAAGTAACTCATTTACCTTTTGAGCTGATTGCATATTCTCTACAATAATTCCAATTAAAGCAATTCTAGTATCCATACCTATCTCCCTTTATTTTAATTTTATACCTTAAAACGATATCCTACTCCCCAAATAGTTTCGATATATTGAGGTTTTTGTGTATTAAACTCAATTTTTTCACGTATTTTTTTTATGTGAACGGTTACTGTTGCAATATCTCCAATGGACTCCATGTCCCAGATTTCTTGGAACAATTCCTCTTTGGTATACACGCGGTCTGGATGTTCTGCAAGAAATGTTAATAAATCAAATTCCTTTGTTGTAAAGCTTTTTTCTACTTCATTTATAAATACTCTTCTTGAAGTTTTATCAATTTTTATGCCACGAATCTCGATAATATCATTTTCTTTTGAGAAAGACCCAATTAAACGTTCATATCTTGCTAAGTGGGCTTTCACTCTAGCAACTAACTCACTAGGGCTAAATGGTTTTGTAATATAGTCATCCGCTCCAAGTCCAAGACCTCTAATTTTATCAATATCATCTTTTTTTGCAGATACCATAAGAATTGGTATATTTTTTTCCTTACGTACTCTCTTACATATCTCAAATCCATCTACATTCGGTAGCATAAGGTCTAGGATAATTAAATCATACTCTTCTTCTAGTGCTCTCTTTTCACCAGCATCACCTGTGTGTTCCATATCTACCGTAAAGCCACTAAGTTCTAAATAATCCTTTTCAAGTTCTGCAATGGATACTTCATCTTCAATAATTAATATTCTACTCAACTCAATTCCTCCTGACATTTTCGTAATGTAAAGTAAATAGTAAGTCCTTCGTCCTTTTTACTATTTGCCCAAACCTGTCCTCCATGGTCTTCTATAATCTTTTTAACGATAGCAAGTCCAATTCCACTTCCACCTTTTTGAGAATTTCTTGATTCATCTGCCCGATAGAAGCGTTCAAAGATAAGGGGTAGGTCTTTATCTTGAACTCCTTCTCCATTGTCTTCAATGGATATTAAAACATATTCCTTATTATCTTTAATTTTAATACGAATTAGACCATTCTTATGATTAATATATTTTACAGAATTACCAATTATATTATTAATCACTCTTTTTAGTTGTTCTGCATCTGCTTCAACCTTTAACTCTTTATTTACTTCATTTACATATGCTAGCTTAATGTTCTTAACTTCAAGATCTAAATTAATTTCATCAATACAATCATTGAAATAATCATTAATATTAATATTCTTAAAACTATATGGAATGGTATTACAATCGATTTTAGAATAAAACGCTAATTCATCTACTAATAAAGAAATATCATATGCCTTTGTATAAATGGTTTTAAGATACTTTTCCATCTTTTCATCTGTATCTGCTACACCATCAATAATACCCTCAGCATATCCTTTAATCGCAGTTAATGGCGTCTTAATATCATGTGATATATTGCTAATAAGCTCTTTTGTATCTGCTTCGTATTTTAACCTAACATCAATTAATTCCTTTAAGCGTATACGCATTTCCTCAAAGTCAATACAAAGCCGGCCTATTTCATCCTCTGGGTCTCCTTTAATGGAAAAGTCAAGATTACCTTGCTTCATTGCATAAGTGGCTGCATGTAGTGTATTTATTGGCCTTAATATGCTCTGATATATCCATAAGGTAAGAACCATCGCAGTAACTAGTAGAACTGCTATAATGGACCAAATAATCTGTATAACAGAGGCTTTAATTTGAGGTATTATATTACCTAAATCCGTAACGATAAATATACTCCCCTCTGCTCCATCACTAAAATAAAAATCTTGTTGTTTTAGAAGGTAAGGTACTTTTCCATCTACGTATAGTCCACCTTCAAAATTCGTATTATAATCTCCAAACTTAGGCAAATCTGTTTTTATTAAAGCAAGCTGTTTTTCATTCCCACTATAGATAAATTCCCCATCTTTTCTCAAGGCAATATAGGAATACTTATCATGTAGCTGACGATTTAGAGAAGTGACAAATTCTATTTGATCTAATTTTTCAGGTTCCTTCAACGTGGTAACTAAAATTTCATTATATACCCCTCTTGTTAACCTACTTAATATTTGAACCGGATTGGTAATAAGTTGCAAGGTACCTGATTCTAAGTTATAGGTTTTTTGGATCGAATTAACTTGGTATTTGACAATTGTACCTGCTGATAAGGTAATTAATAAGATAGGTAAGGCAGTTATAATAAGAAATGCTGTTAATAACCGATTTTTAAGCTTCATTTTTTCACCTACTTAGTATATTTCCTATTATTATAGCATAGTTACTATACATTTACACCTTAATGAACGATAACTTTTATGAATTATTTATAAAATAATTACAAAGAAAACAAAGAACTAACTCTTACACACTGTTTTGTTTTAAGGTAAAACAAAAAATCAACTCTATCTACTTAAGTTAATAATTCGTAAATTATTATACTTTCATAGCTAGAGTTGACATTTAAAAGGGATTCTGTTTTACCTTACGATTATAAATATGCTTTTAATTCTTCTACCTTATCAAGTTTTTCCCAAGGAAGATCTAAGTCATTACGTCCAAAATGTCCGTAAGCTGCTGTGTTTTTGTAGATCGGTTGTCTTAAATTTAACATCTTAATGATTCCAGCTGGACGTAAATCAAAATGCTTATCAATAATATTGGTTAATGTTTCATTATCTAATTTACTTGTACCAAAAGTATCAATCATTATAGAAGTTGGTTTTGCTACACCAATTGCATAGGATAATTGAATTTCACATTTGCTAGCAAGTCCTGCTGCAACAATATTCTTTGCTACGTAACGTGCTGCATAGGAAGCAGAACGGTCTACCTTAGTACAATCCTTACCGGAGAAAGCACCGCCACCGTGACGAGCATATCCACCATAAGTATCTACAATAATCTTACGGCCAGTAAGACCACTATCACCATTTGGTCCACCAATTACAAAACGACCAGTTGGATTAATATAATATTTTGTTTGTTCATCAATTAATTCCTTTGGTAATACCACATCAAAAACATACTTCTTTATGTCTGCATGAATTTGTTCTTGAGTTACATCAGGATCATGTTGAGTGGATAATACAACCGCATTCAAATGAATTGGTTTTCCTTCTTCGTTATACTCAACGGTAACTTGAGACTTTCCATCTGGACGAAGATAGGATAGCGTTCCATCTTTTCTAACCTTAGTTAATTGTCTTGTTAACTGATGTGCTAAATAAATTGGATATGGAAGGTATTCATCTGTTTCGTTCGTTGCAAAACCAAACATCATACCTTGATCCCCTGCACCAATTGCTTCTAACTCATCATCGGACATAGAATTTTCTCTTGCTTCTAATGCTTTATTAACACCCATTGCGATATCGCTAGATTGTTCATCAAGTGCTACAATAACGCCACAAGTATTTGCGTCAAATCCATATTCAGAATGATTGTAACCAATACCATTAATCGTTTCACGAACGATTTTTTGGATATCAACATAACCACTTGTTGTAATTTCACCCATAACTAATACTAAGCCTGTTGTAATTGCTGTTTCACAAGCTACTCTACTCATTGGATCTTGCTCTAATAATGCATCAAGTACTGCGTCAGATATTTGATCGCATATTTTATCTGGATGTCCTTCTGTTACTGATTCTGAGGTAAATAATAACTTATTCATTGTTCTTTCCTTTCATAACAAAATAAAAAAAAGCCCGAAAAGACGGACTTGATACGATTTCTTATCAAACCCTCTTATTGTTCGATTACTCGCTCAGGTGGGCACCTTCCACTAATGGGGTTGCCGTGACTTCATAGAGCCTTACTCTCCGTCACTCTGAATAAGAGAAAATTAGCTTTTTAATTAATAGTAATAGCATGAGAATATACTATAACAAAAGGTTTGTCAAGTTTTTTTTCATTGACATTTATAAACTTTGTTCATATACTATAATTTAAGGGAATCTATGTGATTAACCTTATACCATTTTAATAAAAATGCTATAAATACATTAGATTTTACATATAAATTTTCTTTTTTTACGTGGAAAGGAGTATCGCTTGAAAGCACGCCGTATATCGATAAGAGAAGCAGTACCAGGTATGATCACTGCGGAAGATGTATATACCTTTAGCAATCAACTAGTGATAGGTAAAGGGACAAGATTATCAGATAAAGTTATAACCAAACTACGATTTTATTCTGTAAGCCATTTCAGTATAATAGTGGAGGAGGCAAAGGCCCAGCACACTCCGCCAATCGCGATGGACAGTTATTCTAAAACAATCAAAGCAAGTCCTGAGTTTAAAAAGTTTAATGAATCCTTCGTTGAATCAATCGGGGATTTTAAAAGTAACCTTACCGAAATATTAAAGTCCGAACAGGATATTGATGTTACTGAATTACTTAACCATACCAATAAAATTATGTCTGAAGCAAGAAATGGTATTCATGTATTTGATATGCTCCATTGTCTAAGAACCTTTGATGATATAACATTTGTACACTCTATTAATGTTTCCTTAATCTGCCGTGTATTTGGTGGATGGTTAAAATTACCAAGTAAGGACATTGAAGTATTAACTTTATGCGGCTTACTTCATGATGTAGGTAAGCTCACCCTTCCAACATCGATTATTCAAAAGAAAGAACCGCTTACGGATGAGGAGTTTCAACTAATTAAAACCCATACCATAAGAGGGTATAAACTATTAAAAGATAAAAATATTGATCAAAGAGTAAAATTCGCTACCCTTATGCACCATGAACGTTCTGACGGAACTGGATATCCAAGAGGTTTAAAGGGAAATGAAGTTAGTGATTTCTCTAAAATTGTAGCAATCGCAGATGTTTATGACGCAATGACATCACCTAGAGTTTATCGCGATGCCTTATGTCCTTTTGATGCAATCAGCATGTTTGAAAATGAAGGTCTACAAAAATATGAACCAAAATATATAATGACCTTCCTTGAGAATATTGGGCAATCCTATCTTGGCAATCATGTACGCCTAAGCAATAAATTAGAAGGTGAGATCATTATGCTAAATAAACAATGTCTATCAAGGCCTGTTATAAAAACTGGTGATGTGTTCATTGATTTATCCAAGGTACATGACTTACATATTGAAGCAATTTTATAGTGATACTTCCTAAAAAAGATAGAACAAAGAGTTACGCTCGCACCGTAAAGCATAGGAAGTAATTTCCTCGTATGAAATAAGAAAAGAGTTATTGCAAATGTTAAATTTGTAATAGCTCTTTATAGATTCTTTAGACAATATTAGATTTTAAATAATCAACCTACTCTTAATTTAAATTTTTGAATTTCCTTTTCATTTTCAACATCAAGTTTTACCATAGTAGCACCAAGGTTTTGCATTTTACGTTCAAAATTTTCATAGCCTCTTTCAATGTATTCAACTTGCTCAACTGTTGTAAAACCTTCTGCAACCAAACCTGCAATTACAAGAGCTGCTCCTGCACGTAAATCCGGAGCACTAACAATAGCTCCTGTTAAAGTTTTAACACCGTCAATAATAGCAGTATTTCCTTCAACTTTGATATTTGCACCCATACGGGATAGTTCATCCACATATTTGAATCTACTTTCAAAAATAGTTTCAGTAACAATACTTGTTCCTTCGGATGCTGCAAGCATTGCTGTCATTTGTGGTTGCATATCGGTTGGAAAACCTGGATATGGAAGTGTTTTAACATTGGTATGACCAAGAACTTTTGATGCACTAACACGAACTGCATCGTCATATTCTTCTACCGTTACTCCAACTTCTACCAATTTTGCTGAAATTGCTTCTAAATGCTTTGGTATAACGTTTTTAATTAATACATATCCTCTTGTCGCAGCTGCTGCTAGCATAAATGTGCCAGCTTCTATTTGATCTGGAATAATAGAATATTCACTTCCACTTAAAGATTTTACGCCTTTAATACGTATTACATCTGTTCCTGCACCTTTAATATTAGCACCCATACTATTTAAGAAATTAGCAACATCAACAA
>JAFAEB010000200.1 GCA_023424235.1 Bacillota bacterium | reverse complement strand
ATCCATGCCATATCCATTAATGTAAGCTTCTTTATCGATTTCTCCTCTTAGTTCTTGAAGCTTTTTCGTTAAATCAATCAATGGTTTTGGCTCTTTACTTACACTTATATCTACATAATAAACATCTTCCAATCCAAGTTTTAAATTATTCCCCAGATAAATAGGTGCCTTGTTTCCATCTAAACTATATACTGTTTTATAATCTGTCTCTAGCAGTTCATTGTTTTTATCGATTTTATATAAATATTCTTTCATATAACCAAGAAGTGGATGTGTATCTGGTGTTTCCACTAAATAACCATCACTTTCACCTTTGCCCTTTTGAAACATACCTGAGCCTTTACCTACCTGTCCATATATCTCTCCATCCAGATAGAAAATGGGAGTAAAGTAATCGCCTTTATCTAGTTCAAGAAGAAGTTCTTCTGTGTTTTGATTTGAATCATAATCAATACTAAAAGGATTTAATATAGCATTTTCAGTTATACTTTCATTACTCTCCTTCTTCTCTTTCTCAGCGTTCATAATACTACTATCCTTTTCTATAGTATTCTCGTTTGGTGTTTGATTCTCTGCAACTCTTACATTATCGCTTAATACAATTTTTACATTAGGATTTTGGATTAATCCACACCCAGTTGTTTGAATAATACAGAGTAAACCTAATACTATTAATATGTATTTCTTCTTCATTTACATCCTCCCTCTTATATACGTACTTGATAACTTAAATATTCGTAAGCATATATCTTATCCATTATATTATCAAACTCTTATTTCAAAGTAAGGTTTAGATGTTAACAACTTGTAAATTCTATTAGCTGCCACTTATTATAGGTTTTATACTTTTGCCTCTAATAATTTCTAACAAAAAAAGTCAATTCAAAGTAATACTTGAATCGACTTTAATTTACTATATATCTTATATAATCGTTATAATATAATGTTCACCAAGTACTTCTTTTACTTGATAATATTCAAGTGATAGCTCCCGTTTTATGAAAGCATCAACATCCGTTGGTTCTACATCATACATTACCTCAATTTCCTTATAAAACAATAACTTCTCCTCTTCTAGTAAGCATCTTAGAGATGGTTGTTGTTTTGCTTGTAGTTCTTCTATATTTAAACTTTTCTTTAGTTCATTTACATACTCCACCAAAGGACGACTGCCAAAAATATTGACCGTTTCATTCTGCTTATTCTTCATAATAATAGTTGGGAATCCTTCGACACTCATGTTATGAGCTAATGTAAAATCTTCATCTAATAATTTTTGTCCAATATGTTGCTCTGCTTCTGTTACAATAGATTCACCATTAAGGTTCATATTATTCAGAATATCTACTAAAACTGCGATATCTGATATATTTCGATTGAATACAAAAAGCGCCTCTCTTATACGTCTTAAATATACATTAGCAACTTTGTCATGGTATCTTTTCTGAACTATTTTAAATACACGCGAAGGTGGATAGGAGGATTCAACTGGGTTATCTATCATCAAACTACCATCAATCGGCATTCTTGCATGTACACCTACTTCTCTCCAGTGACTTACTACATCAGCTGGTGTATAGATACCATTTTCAGGATCAATAGGCCCATCACCCCATTCCTCTAGTAGTCCTCCCATAACTGTGTGAAAATCAAAATATTCACCATACTGAAGTAAAAAGCGTCTTATAATTGGTTCAAATGCCCAGCAATGAGAGCAGATAGGATCTGTTACATAATATAGCTGTATTGATTTTAGAGGTTTTTCATTATTGTTAGCTTGTAATTTTCCCACATTGCCTCCTTAATGTCTAAGAATCTGTTCTATTAGTTTCCTACCAATATTCTGACCAATCTCTCCAAGTAATTCTTCCCTTCTTTCTTTTAATATGCCATCATCATCCTTAGCAAGGATATAGATATAAAATACAGGAAGGTAATCCGAATCTAATTGTAAAATATCAGCGATACCACTTATTTCTTTTAATGTAGATATTGTTCTTTTATGATTATAAAAATAGATTGGTGAATCCAGTCCAATCGAAATTCTCTTAAATAAAGTTACGGTATCAAAGGTCTTTAGCTCTGTAATCATTTCCTTCGTTACTTCACTTACTATATCATTAACCAGCTTCTCCAGATTTTCTAGTTTCATTTCTCTACTATGTCTTGCTATATATGATAGAACAAAACCAGATGAGTTCTTATTCGATTTCTCTAGCAATTTAAAAATAACATCACTATTATCATTACTTTTATTATTACTATTAGGGCAGTTATCAATTTTCATGATAAGAGCTTCCAAATCTACTTTATGTTTCTTAATTTCTAATTTGACTGCATCATCAATAATTTTAAAATTCTCACTACGTTTAATTATAGAGTGATACCTCTTACTGCTACGTAATAACTCTGCTAAACGCTGTTCTAAGATAAAATCATCCGTTCCTTCTTTTACTTCCTCATTGTGGTAATATTTCGTGTAGTAGATTTGTCTAAGTACTGTGGTTAACCAAGAGTCATTCCATTGAGATAAAGCATTTGCTTTTATAGCAGACTTTTTATCTCCAAGCGGGAACCAAAGACCTGAAATATCAAAAGGAATAAGAACTTCATTCCCTACTGGCCTCTTGCTTACCTTTTCATCTAGATATTTCCTTACCAAATCTTTAACAATACCTTCTAGAATGTAATCAGATTGAATTACACGGTGATGATAGATAATATCCTTGTAACTATTATATCTACGCTTTACGAAATCCTCAACAGATCCAATTGCTTTTAGTGGTACACAAAAATAGATTTCATTCTTCTGAACGATTAATTGCATATCTGTAATGATTTTACTATACTCTATCTTACCTGCATTAAAGCCTGAATTTATGACATCTCTAGTGGCATAGTCTAGGCGATCTCCATCTAGACTAGAGTCAATAATACGGTGAAGACTAGAAAATGCTCCTTCATCCCCAAATATCTTCTTCACACTCTCTAAGATAAGAAGTTCATATAAATTTTCATCATAAATTCCTGTTTCCTCCGATAGGGATGGAATGATTTTATACATGATACCTTCACTTATTTCATCCCCCATTTGCTCATGTAACTTCTTATTTCCTTCGAAATATTTTGACATGATATCAGTGAACTCTTTCGCATTCGAATTCTCATCGATTTCTTTATCCTTATACTCTAAATAAATATCCTTTAATGCATACTCAACGATATGACTAAATGGCGGATGACCAATATCATGTAGTAAGGCTGCAGCTCGAATGGATTGAATTAGGATAAGATGAAGCATCTCATATTTTTCCGGTATATTATTTGGCATAAGAGAGTGTCTTAATTTATCAAGCCTTATGATAGGCATACTAAGTGGTTTTTGACCACCCAATTTTTCATCACAGATATCATTATCTTCTCTTAAATACTCTAAAATAATTTCATACTCTTTCACAAATATAGTAAAGAAATCTTCTAATGTTGAATCTGTCGTATTTAATAAGGATTGAAAAAATATATCAGAGCAAAGCTTCATGGTTCCAATACTATGTTCAAATCTCTTAGTTCGATTCGTTGGAAATGTAAGATAAACCGTAGAATTTTGATATACGTCATGGAGACGGTTAAATCCTATGGTGGAAACTATTCTTCTTTCATATTCTGTTAACGATATTAATCCATGGATGGAATCGTTCATATAAATACCCTTCTTCAAGTCAATCCTCCTAGTGTTTTTTCTTTATTATAAATTATCTCCATAAATAATTCTAGTAATGCAGAGTAGGTTTTGAAAATGGTTTAGTTTAGATTTATTCTTTCTCTGTACTACTGCCATATGCCAAACCAATAATTAATTCTCCAATTTGCTTTTTAGACCCTTCAATCAAGTTAATACTCACAAAACGTCCTTTAACACCACTATTCAGATTGATATGAAACTCATGAATCAAACCATCCACTAATCGCATTTTGGTGGCATATCCTCTTGCACGAAGTCAATCTTCAATAAATGCATTGACAAAATTAAATGCTTTCAGTTGCTATTACTTTCAATCATTAATTAATTTTTACTTGATATATTCTAACATAAAAAGTAAAAGTAGTCGATTATTAACAAATCGACTACTTTAGACAAATATTCTATATACTTCATTAATACCATTGCTCACGATACCTTTGCCATTGGCTATATCTTTCCCATGTTGGTGATAGCTAATAATCCATCACTATTTAAACATATACTACATTACATCTAAAACACTCTTTTATTAAACGAGAACAATCAAGTAATATACCTAAATAAGCTATCATAAAGACATTAATTAAAAATTAATATAACTAATAAGATATATACTGTAATTTACCATCTTTGTAATACGCATAGAAGTTTTCTCGATTATATCCTCCAAATCCATTCATAGCACTATAATCAATGCTAACAAAATTACCATTACCCGTTATCTTATTGATTATTAAAGAATTGGGATTCTTTAATAAATCTTTCAATGTAGATTTAGCTTGATTAACTAATATATCATGATCATATACATAGATGGTGAATTTATACTTTTCCCCATTAACTGAAGCTGTAATGCTAGTTTTTCCATGTGCTAATGCCTTTATTGTTCCCGTCTTACTTACCGTAGCAACCTTAGTATTACTAGAATTCCAAACTGCTTTATTATAACCAGATACATTTTTCATTCCATTCAATAATGATTTGGAACCTTTATCTAATTCATATTGGGCCTTGTTTACAATAACTGTACATTTTTTTGTTTTACTCCCCATTTTTGCAGTAATAGTTGTTTTTCCAATTCCCTTTGCTGTTACCTTACCAGACTTATTAACCGTTGCTACTTTAGTATTAGAACTTTCCCATAAAATAGTATCTGTTGAGTATGAAGGAGAATATGTAGCTTTTATTGTAGTAGAACCACCTTTTGATAATGTCAAACTAGTTTTACTTAATTTTAAAGATTTAGTAGCCACTTCCCCTATCGGTTTATATTTTAGAGAAAATCCATACTCAAATTCATAATCATCATTTTCTTTTAATTCAAGTATATATTTGCCCTTATCTAAGGTTACAGTAACATTTGTATCATCGAATGATATATGTCCTTCATTTTCATATACTATCGTTCCATCTTGATCTAAAATTGTTAAAATATAATCACCATATGTATCTTCATCAAATGCCACTGTTACCTTTGATTCTACTGGTAGTTCAAAGTCCCTACTTTACTAAATAAAAAAGAGCTACTAGCTTCCGCTAATAACTCCATTTTATTAACTGCTGCCTCCGGGACCTTGACCAACGGGTTCAAGTCCCTACTTTACTAAATAAAAATAGAGTTACTAACTTCCGTTAGCAACTCTATTTTTATTAACTGCAGTCGACGGGACTTGAACCCGTACGAGCTAGGCTCACAAGATCCTTAGTCTTGTGTATTATCTAATTAATAATCTTCTAAAATACTCGCAATGCACTGAATTTACTTGTTTTCGTGCGTTGCGCTACATATTAAAAATATATACTAAAACTATAAATAATCAATCAAAATTATAACGAATGGATCAGTGTGGATCAGTTTATTACGCAAGTGTTTAATCTTGCAATAGCATTTTTAAAACCAGCTTCATAACATATTGCTTCTGCTCTCTCTTGCAATAAATCTACATCTTCGTTTTGACATAGCATATTACAATAAATTCTATCTTTTTTTAAAATACTCTCGCATTCATTACGTACATCTTCTTGGGAAGGAATTTTTAATTGCTGGCAAAATAATTCATTCGCATCTCTTAACCCTAATATGTAACATAATTCTCTTGCTTCTGTATTCAACTTTGTATACTCAATAGCATTCTTTTCCTTTTCAGAAAATTCTATATTTTCATACAGTGCACACATACACCTATTATTAACAAATTCTCTCCACTCTTTATTCATCCTTTGCACCTCATACATTATTATAATATAATTATTATATCAGAACGTTTGTTCGTATTCAACTGATTTTTAATCATCCCCTTTAATAGTACTTATTGCCTATAATAATACCATATTTTTCATTATTAGTCTTGTGTATTTTTTTACCATTTAGATAGTTTTTTGTATATTTTTGTCTATAATATTAGTTGTATTAATAAAATATTATAATAACTAATATATATTGCTTATATATTGAATGTAATTGATTACCATGTTATCATTTTTTTGAGGTGCGTAAAAATGAGAATACATAGTATTGAAGTAGGGGAAAGAATTTATTTAGCAAGAAAAAGAAGGAATATGAAACAGTCTGAAGTCTGCCAAATACTCAATATAAGTCAGTCTGCATATTCAAACATTGAAACTGGAAAAACAGACATAACAATTAATACATTAAGTACCTTATCTGAAATATTTGGTGTTCACCCATTTGCATTATTAACGTCAGATTATACCGATTTAAGGCCAGATGAGATATTAGAGCTTGAAAATTATAAAAGATATATAATAAGTAAACGTAAATAATCCCCACTACGTATGTAATGGGGATTTTATTTTACAATGGTTTTGGAAGTCTTGTTATAAATTTTGCTCTACCATCCTCATAGTTAATTATATTTAAACTACTATACTGTGGTAGTGCTTCTAAATCTTCTAATGTGTATGGATATAATTCATCCTTAAACTCATTGAAATTTGCTTTTCCGCTACCCTTCATCAATAAGTATGATGCTCCTGCGGACCTAAGTGTTTGATCAATAAGCTCTATCTGGCCTACATATTGACAACTAAAGACAAATTTACTACCAAACTTCCTAGTCTGAGGTAATATCTCTTGTTCTCTTAAAAGTTTCATGGATGTTCTTGATTGAAAAACTTCATCTACAATTGTATGAAACCGTTTTGGTTTTTCTTGAAGACTACCACGTATTAATGTTGCAGCCCAAATCTTAGTGAATAAATATGTAACAATAACATTTTTAGAGTAAGGTGTAGAAAAATATTCTTGTGGCATTTTTACTAAGATTATTTTACCTTCATCCATACATTTAACTAAGTCAATATTTTCATTACATGTTTTATTAAACATCATCTTAAGTCTTAAATCTTTTCTAAGTAAGTTTATTCTATGATTTATTCCATCTATTTTTGACATTCTTGTGCCAGTAACTAAACCGTCCTTATCTCTCTCATCTAGTTCCCATAAAGCACTAATTTCTTCGTCTAAATAACTTACCAAACCCATAGGTACATTGTCTATATATTCTTTTCTGACCTTATAATCATTTAGGCACTTAACAACATCTTTAAGACTTGCATTAGTATTTAAAAATACAACATTTGCTGCAGCACTTAGATATCTATCCATAGAAGAGGATAAAGGATCGCCATCTGTATTCAATGCATCAACAAGCATCTGTATATATAATGCTTTTCGATTAGATATATCCAATATAGATAAATCTTTCATATCTTTAGGTATTAATTCGTTGTAACCTATGCCTTGCGCACTGTTAATATCAGACATATCTAACTCAACTAATTTATCTGCTGGAACTACTTTCTTTATTGTTTCGGATAGTTCACAATTTTTTATAAAGTCAATAACCATGCATCCTTCGTCTCTTTTAAGTATACTTTTAACATAATTACTTATATAAGTTGTTTTACCGCTTCCTTGCTCTCCAACTAAAACTACTGGAAAATTACCTTGATCATATGTATCTCTATGGAATGCTTCTGTTTCTTTTCCACGACATATATTATATCCAAGAGAGATGTAACCACTTCTTAATTTATCCGGTACTTCTGTTTCTAGTACATTGGTATGTTCAATTACTTTGTGTTCTTCTAATAATTCTCTACCAGGTAAAGATAATAGATTTTGACCTTCTTTTGTTTGCATTTTAATAGTGTCAGCACCTTTGATTCTTGT
>JAFAEB010000169.1 GCA_023424235.1 Bacillota bacterium | reverse complement strand
CCATAATGGAAGTATGGATGAATGTATTGTTCATAATCTTCTATTATGGTTTTTTTGTGTTTGTTTTCCTCTTAGTGTTTTCCTCATTATCTTATTTCTTAATCCAATATTCATTATCACTCTATTTTTTTGTTTTTCTACATACTGTAACCCTTTTTGATTCACATTACTATAATGGCGTAAGGAAACATTGTTAGATTAGACTAACAATCAAGCTTAAAATTAGTAATATAGAAAAACTCCTCATTTAATTTCTATTTTGTTCATAAATCAGGTTGCATTTTCAAAACATTAGGCATATACTTAAATAAAAGTTAGGTAAACCTAAAAATAAAAAGGAGATTATTATGACACCAAATAAAGAAGATTATCTAAAAGAACTATATAAATTAGGCGGTGGAAATCATTTAGTGAACAATAAAGATATGTCAAAAGCACTTAATATTGCACCAGCATCCGTATCTGAAATGTTAACTAAGCTAAGTCAAGAAGGTTTGGTGGAGATTATCCCATATAAAGGTACACGTTTAACCATAGAAGGTCTTAAGATTGCGATTACTCTATTAAGGGGACATCGTTTATGGGAAGTGTTTCTAATTAGACACTTAGGTTATTCCTGGAGTGAAGCTCATGAAGATGCTGAATTACTAGAACATATATCAACCAATCGCTTAACCACGCGCTTAGATAAATTTTTAAACTATCCTAGCTACTGCCCACATGGTAGTGTAATCCCTAAATCAGATGGGACTATGGAGGAAATTATCTTACTTCCATTAAATGAAGTAACCATAGGAAGTGAAGTAACGATTCATAGAATACACGAAGAAAAAGCCTTATTAGATTACTTACAAAGCCTTAGAATAGAAATAGGTAGTAAAGTTATCATTATCTCTATTGATCCTTATGAGGGACCTTATACACTATTAATTGACAAAAAAGTAATTCAAATAAGCTATAAAGCGGTCTGTCAGATCTTTGTATCTGAACTATAAATTATAGGAGGAATTTATATGATAAAAAAGAGCATGAAACTAATTACATTTTGCCTCTTAATGACATTTCTTTTTACAGCATGCCAAAAGAAAGATAATAATGAAGGAGCAAATACGATAAATATTGTTGCTACTACAACAATGCTAGCCGATTTATCCCGTGCAATCGGAGGGGATATTGTTACAGTAAATGGCCTTATGGGTCCGGGAATTGATCCTCACCTTTATCAAGCAAGTGCAGGCGATGTTACTCTTTTACAAAAAGCAGATGTTATTGTCTATAACGGATTGCATCTTGAAGTGAAAATGGGGGAACTACTAGAATCCTTAAAAGAACAAGGTAAAACAATTATTTCTATAGAAGATGGTATCTCTACTGATAAATTTTTTACCCTAGAGGATGACTCTTATATGTATGATCCACATGTATGGTTTGAAGTTTCTTTATGGATGGATGCAGCAAAACATCTTTCCAACCTATTACAAGAAGCAGATTCAAAAAATGCAGGTATATACAAATCGAATTTAGACGCTTACTTAGTGGAACTAACAAATTTAGAAACATATGTTAAGGATAGAGCTAAGGAATTATCACCACAACAAAGAGTATTAATAACTGCTCATGACGCTTTTAATTATTTTGGTAGAGCATATGATTTTGAAGTAAAAGGCTTACAAGGAATTAGTACTGATTCAGAAGCTGGCACCCAAGATGTAAGTAGCTTAGCAGAATATATCGCAAGCAATAGGATTAAGGCAATCTTTATTGAATCTTCTGTTCCACCAAAGACAATAGAAGCATTACAAGCTGCAGTAAAAGCAAAAGGTTTTGACGTAACCATTGGTGGTGAGCTTTATTCAGACTCTTTAGGTGATGTAGAATCTGCTACTGAAACTTATATAAAAACAATTACACATAACATTGATACGATTGTAGATGCATTAAAATAGGAGGTATTGTTATGGGATTCGATCAAAAAGATTGTGCTGTACAAATTGAAGATTTAACGGTTGCCTATGATTCAAAACCAGTACTATGGGATATTGATTTGTCAATCCCAAAGGGAAAGCTAATGGCCATTGTTGGTCCAAATGGAGCTGGAAAAACCACTTTACTGAAAGCGATGCTGGGACTTATCGTCCCAGTATCCGGTTATGTAAAAATCTTTGAGGAATCAAATAAAAAACACCCTAAGTTAAAAAATAAGATTGCCTACGTTCCTCAAAGTGGTAGTGTTGACTGGGATTTTCCTGCAACCGTTCTAGACATCGTCTTAATGGGCTGCTACGGAAAACTAGGTTTATTTCGACGACCAAATAAATCAGATAAGGAAATGGCTATGGATAACCTAAGAAAAATGGGCATGGAGGAATACTATAACCGTCAAATCAGCCAGCTGTCAGGCGGACAGCAGCAAAGAGTATTTTTAGCTCGAGCATTAATGCAAGATGCTGATATCTATTTTATGGATGAACCATTTAAAGGTGTTGATATCCAAACAGAAAAAGCAATTATAAGACTTTTAAAAGAATTAAAGGAAACTGGTAAAACAGTGGTGGTTGTACACCATGATTTACAAACCGTAAAAGAATATTTTGATTGGATTACACTTATAAACATTAAAGTTATTGCTAGCGGCCCAGTAGAAAAAGTATTTCATGAAGAAAATCTTAAAAAAGTATATCGAAGTACTGCTAATCTATTAAAAAATGCGATGTAAGGAGGAGACATTATGGATACCTTATTATACATGTTACATGATTATACTTTTCAAACGGTAGCATTAGGCTCTGCCGTACTAGGACTAATAAGCGGTGTACTTGGTAGCTTCGCCGTTTTAAGAAAGCAAAGCTTACTAGGAGATGGAGTATCCCATGCTGCTCTACCAGGTGTCGTTCTTGTATTTATTATAACTGGGGCAAAGGATACGAGACTACTTTTACTTGGTGCGTTATTATCTGGCTTATTAGCAACCTTATTAATAATAACCATTGTTAAGCATTCGAGAATAAAATTTGATAGTGCATTAGCTTTAATTATGTCCGTATTTTTTGGTCTAGGTCTTGTATTATTAACTTATGTTCAAAAAATACCCAATTCAAACCAGGCTGGCCTTAAAAGATTCATATTTGGGCAGGCTTCCAC
>JAFAEB010000146.1 GCA_023424235.1 Bacillota bacterium | reverse complement strand
TCAGTAATAATAAGGTGTTGTATCATGCTGACAAGGTCAGCATGAATAATTCAGGTTTAACTAATAAATAAAATAAATAAATTCTAGTATTGTTTGACCGATGGGACCTGTAATGTTATAATTACAAAAAGAATGTAGAGCCTTATAGGTTAAGTACTCTAGATATAAAGAATAGGTTCGATAAATAAGAAGCTAAGATTCAATCATGCTTTCAATTATCGAACCTATTGTGATGTTTATTTACTTTAAATATAGGAAGGATTGGTGTCATAACATGAGTTTAGCAGATGATTTATTTATAAAGATGTGTTCTGATATATTAGAAAATGGCGTTAGTACAGAGGGTGAAAAGGTAAGACCAAAATGGGAAGATGGAAGTTTTGCCTATACCATTAAAAAATTCGGTGTGGTAAATCGTTATGATTTATCCAAAGAGTTTCCAGCAATGACACTTAGAAGAACAGCTATTAAAAGTTGTATTGATGAATTACTCTGGATATGGCAGAAAAAATCCAATAATGTGAGGGAACTAATTAGTGGAATCTGGGATAGTTGGGCTGATGAGACTGGTTCTATTGGTAAAGCTTATGGTTATCAATTGGGTGTAAAACATAAATATAAAGAAGGCGAAATGGATCAAGTTGACCGTGTTATTTATGACCTTAAAAATAATCCATATAGTAGAAGAATTATGACTAATATCTATGTTCATGAAGATTTACATGAGATGAACTTATATCCATGTGCTTATAGCATGACATTTAATGTAACAAAAGAAAAGAATAGTGATAAGCTTAAATTAAATGGCATTTTAAATCAACGCTCTCAAGATATTTTAGCCGCTAATAATTGGAATGTTTGCCAATATGCTGTTTTACTTCATATGTTGGCACAGGTATGTGATATGGAAGTTGGTGAATTGGTACATGTCATAGCCGATGCACATATTTATGACAGGCATATACCTATTATTGAGGAGTTAATTAAAAGAGAAACTCACCCAGCACCAACATTTTGGATGAACCCTGAAATAAAAGACTTCTATGAATTTACTGTAGATGATTTTAGACTAGATAATTATGTAACTGGACCTAAGGTAGAAAATATACCTGTTGCAGTGTAATAAAAATTAAAAATAGTCAAGGTATTACAAAGCGTAACGCTCATTATATTGTTTTTGTTTTATCTTGATTTCGTAGGAGGCTGTGAATGAATTTAATCGTAAATGTGGATAAAAATTGGGCTATAGGAAATAATGGTGGATTACTTATTAGTATTCCTGAAGACCTGCGTTTCTTTCGTGATGAGACAACAGGGAAAGTAGTAATTGTAGGACGTAATACAGTTAAAACATTTCCAGGTGGAAGACCATTAAAGAATAGAAAAAATATAATTGTATCTAGTAATAAAGACCTTAAGGTTGATGATGCAGTTGTTGTAAACAGTGTAGAAGAAGCCCTTGAAGCTGTAAAAGACTATAAGAGTGAAGATGTCTATGTGGTTGGTGGTGCAAGTATTTATAAACAAATGTTACCATATTGTGATGTGGCTCATGTTACAAAAACGAATTATGCCTATCAAGCAGATACTTACTTTCCTAATTTAGATGAAATGGATGATTGGGTAATAGAGGCTGAATCCGATGAGCGTACTTATTATAATATCGAATACACATTTTATAAATATGTAAGAAAAAATAAGTAATAGAAACAGTTTATAAGCTACTAGTTAATTGTTGAATAATGGACAAGGAGGGAAACTAAGATGGATAAAATGCTTGACAAAATAAGAAATAATATACTGTTTAAAGGTATTTCAGATGATGAAATAAAAAACTGCTTTTCTTGTTCTAATGCTAAAATAAAAGAGTATGACAAGAACCAAGTCATATTTAGTCAAATGGATCCGCCAAAATCTCTTTATGTCTTACTAAGTGGTTCTGTTTCTGTATGCAAAGACTCTCCAGATGGGAAGCGCTATATCGTTACTAATATTGAAGAAAAAGATATCTTTGGAGAAGTATACTTATTTTTAGAAAATGTAGAGTATACCTATTATGTAACCGTCAATACAGCTTCAAAGGTACTTGAGATACCAAAAGAATTTTTCTTTCATACATGTAATAAAAACTGCAATGCCCATTCTTTACTTATAAAAAATATGCTTGGAATATTAGCTCAAAAAGCTTTCTTTTTGAATAACAAAGTTCAATTGCTTACAAGTGGAAGTCTAAGACAAAAGATAGCGAAATATTTAATAGAAAATAGCAAGGACAAAAAATACGTTAAATTAGGTATGAATCGTGAGCAATTTTCTGCTTATCTTAATGTAACAAGACCTTCTCTATCAAGAGAACTAATTAACATGCAAGAAGATGGCCTAATTGAAGTAGATAGGGATATGGTTAAAATTATAGATTTTGAAATGTTAAGTGGTGAGTTGTAGAGTAATAGAAGAATGTATGGAAATATATAGAAATTTAATGTTATTTATAAATTAGATTAATTATAATAAATTTAATGTTTGTTTACAAGAATATTGCTTATAAGCAAAATTGTAAATTAAATTAAACTCTATAAAAGAGTAAAAACAGGGATGTTCATTTACGTTAATAATGAATTCCCTGTTTTTTTCTATTTAACCAGTATATTGCTTGCTTCATGTCTGTAGTAGAATATTGTATCAATATTAGTTCCAAGAATATGTGCGATTTCAGGTAATAAGGTAATGTCAGGATAACAAACATCATTTTCCCAACGAGAAATTGCAGCTTCACTAACATTGAGCCTTTTGCCAAAATCCTTCTGTGTAAGTTTACGTCTTAAACGTAAATAGCGAATGTTTTGACCTATGCTAATAGGAATAACCTCCCTTCCGTGATTGGCTATAAGGATATTCGGATGCATAAATCGAAGCACCAAATGTAAGAGGGATTAGGCCCTCTTACATCTAGTGCTATATTCGCTGGTTCGTTCAATTATAGAACAGATAAGCCGGCGAATAATACTGCATCCGTAGATAACGGTTGAATCATATACTCGCCTCCTTTTATTAAAATTTCACTTTGTTAAGTGATAAATTGAGTATAAACTAGTTTTTGAAATATAGCAATAGAACTTAACAAATGGTTAACCTGGATTTTAACTGTAGTTTTTGCCAATTTCAAAGGATTAATAATTCTTTGAACTTTTTCTAATTTATGGGTTACTTTTTGTATACTCATGCGTTTATAATGAAGAGAAGCAAAGTGATGCGTTCGGCTTTCATGTTTGAATGAAATTAATGATGTAGGGGGAGGGTGGATGTGAAAGAATTTGAAGAGTTATATAAAGAAATATATAAAAGTGTATTTTACTATATTTATACGTTATCAAATGATTACACATTAGCAGAAGACATAACCCAAGATACCTTTCTAAAAGCCTACGAGTATCTTATTGTGAAAGGAAAGCCACTAACTAAGAGCTGGTTTTATACAGTTGCAAGAAATCAGTATATTTCCTTAATGAGAAAGAGAAAGTTCATGTATCACACAGGAGATAAAAAGGAGTTAGATGATTTATTAAGTCAATTACCTGATAAAGGTGATACACCAGAAGAGTATGTCCTTAAAAAAGAACGTAAAGAATGTGTTACTAAGGTACTTAATGAAATGAACGAAAGTTATAAAACGGCTCTAATTCTTAGAGAATATCATGGACTTAGTTTTGATGAGATTTCGGATATTTTAGGTGTAAAGAGAACTTATGGAAAGCAGTTATTGTATAAAGCAAGGGAAAAGTTTAAAACATTATATGGAGGGAAAGGAAATGAATGATATGGAGAATAATATAAATCTTAGTTCTATGGGTAGTATGAACGAGTCGATTACAAAGTCAGTTAGAAAAGTACGATTGAAATTTATAATGCGAATGTTTTTCATTACTTTTATTAGCATTGTTCTAATATTTGTTGTAATACCTAATATATTTCAAGGAATATATTACTCTAAAATGGACTCTTATATTAGAATGATGGCAAATCTAACACAATTTAAATCACCAGTGTCTGTAATAGGTCATAGGACAAAACCTGAATTCTTTCAGACAGAGGTTGGTGTAATAACAAATGCATATGAGAGTAGTCGTACAGGAGTATATTTACAAGGTGAAGCCACAACCATCTTAAAGCCACCTTCTATGAAGATAGATTACGATGAAATATATGGCACTTCATTTTATAAGGAGCCAACTGAGAATAATTTGCTTGAATTAAGAACCATACTTGACCATAATGACAAGCAAGTTGCAATTATCAATATATCTTTTAAGAAAGAGAAAAGTATACAAGAGATAAAGGAATATCTAAGGAACTATAAGATTAAAATAAGCTGGTTAGCAATCACTACTGGTTTAGAATTCTCTCATAGTAGTAATGTGAGTATGAGTGAAGGAAGTCAATATAGGCAATTTGGTATTCCTACGAAAACCATATCAACGAAAACTTTTGAGAAACTAGTACTTGATTTTAATAACCCAGAAGACTATATAAAGTTTATTAAGGAAGAATTAAAGTGGTCATTAAATCATAAAGACCTTGTAAAGAAATCCAGTGATATGTTTATCTTTCAAGAGATGGAGAATGTATTAAAAACAGACTTTATGATATATGGAATGACGATAATTGGAACAAGTGATGAACTTAGTAAGTTATGTGAGAATGAAGATATAGCCTATGGGCAAATCACAGGTTTTTACCCATGGGATATTATTGAGTAGTATGCTTTTATCTATTTCTTTCCGTGAGCAGTAGAAGTTAATACTAAAAGACAGAAGAACGTATTTATATAAGCTGTTTTTCACTTATACAGATAAAAATCTAATCATATTGGATCTTTTTCAGATATCTATCGTCTAATATATATAATCTTATATAAAAGGAAATATAAAAGGAAATATTAAAGGAAATATATAAAGATAATGTTAATAGATGTGTTATATATAATGATAGCTAACCGTGAATTTTCAATAACCAAAAGGAGAACAATATGAAAAAGTATATTATATTTATAGCTTGTATCTGTTTATTATTAACTGCTTGTAGTAAAGCTGGTAATGATAAGGTTACATTTACAGCAGTAGTTTTAGATTCATATGACAATGGCTTAAGTGTATTTACATTAAAAGGTGCTAATATGAATGGGTTTGAACCATTATCCGTGCATTATGACAAAGGAATTGAAGCAAGCATAGGAGATATTGTTGAGATAAGATTTGATGGAACCGTTGCAGAATCCTATCCTGGGCAGATATGGGCTAAAAAAGTTCGCATCATAGAAAAAAGAGTAGATAACTGGCCAGCAACAAAAGATATAGCAAAGGATTATCCTTATGAGGATGCCATAAAAGATAAGAATTTTGTATTAGGATTTAGTGAAGTACATGGTGAAGAATTATTAGAGAGTTTTATCAATCATAGTTCTAATGGAATTATCGCTTATCTAAGAAAAGTAAATTATACCGTAGAAGGAGATCCTATTATTACGGATATATTATTCGATGGACAAAATTATCATGTCTTTAATGATAATACGAGAGATAAATTTGCTGGGAGCACTGATAGTAATCCGTATGAGTATAAGTACTTAAATACGTATCAAAAAGATGGACTAGAAATTACTTATTTGGCTAATCGTAATGATATAACAAATGAGGAATATGAAAAGAGTATGGAAAGTGATAAAGAAGAAGATAAAATAGAGCAATATGTTTTATATTATAATTCTTCAGATATAAAATATTAATAACTGTATTTCATTTGGGTGTCAAAAGTTGCGTAGTACGTATTATGGTACGATATATTATCAAATAGTTAACCTGGAATATAAAATATAATCAAAGAAATAAATTGTAAGGAACAATAGCATATTCTATTGTTCCTTTTTAGACTTTAATCTCTAACTACTTCTTTACTTATCTTCTATAGATCGACTCATATGTTTCGGAGAGATACCAAATTCTGCCTTAAATGATTTCATAAAGTTTGAGTAATCAGAGAATCCACTACTAATATAGGCTGATTTAACACTAGCACCACTGATTAATAAGGACTTCGCTATAATCAATCTTTTTTTGATAATATACTGATAGATGGTAAGTCCCACTTTCTTTTTAAATAAACGGCATAAATGATATTTGCTTAGATAAAATTTAGCGGCTAGTTCATCTAATGTTATCGTATCATTTAAATTATGATTTATATAAGTAATAATCTCTTTCATTCTAGGATCATACACTTCTTCATAATCACTTTCATATAAATTTTCATCACTTAATCGGTTGAGGTGAACTAATAATTCAGTTAAATAGCACTTCGATAATAATGTATCTCCATATAAAGTGGAGTTATTCGTATTTATAAGGTTTCTAAATAACATAGATACAGTAGCGTACATAGAGCTTGATGGTTGCAAAATGTGCCTTTGATTTTCTGTAGCATGTTCAAAACAAGCTGATAAATTCATAATAGAATCTTCTAACTCTTTAATATACATAGGATGAAGCCATAAAACGATACGTTCGTAAGGAAGGGAAAAATCAATCATCGGTTTATGCATTTCTTTATTATGTGTAAGTAAAATATCACCTGGTTTTAAGTTATATATAATTCCTTCAATCATATACTTTACGTTTCCACTTAAAAATAAAAAAACTTCAAAAAAATCATGGTTGTGATAGGTTATATGAAATGGTTCTTCTGTAATTAAATGATGGATTTCATAATTAGTAGATTCCATAAAATATTTAACACTAAATTTGGATGTTTTGCTCATATTTAACCTACCTTTCTAGTTATCGTATTTACCATTAATACTAACACGATAGAGCAAGAATTACTATAATAATAGCAATAATTTTAAAGAAATAGTAATTTTATAATGTTATAATTTTAACATAAACTGAAATAAACGTATCGCATTAGCTAATTGTAAGAGACATAATCTTTACGAAATTTGCTATTGATGATAAGTAACAGAATAGATAAACCTTAGTTATCTATACTATATCAAGAAAAAAGGAGACAATAATATGAATCAATTTGGTATGAAAGACAAACTTGGATACCTATGTGGGGATTTAGGAAATGATTTGTTTTTCCTATTAGTATCTTCCTACTTAATGAAATATTATACCGATGTTATGGGATTTTCTCCTGCAGCTGTAGGAGGCCTATTATTGGTTGCAAGTATTTGGTATGCCTTTAGTGACCTAATAT
>JAFAEB010000144.1 GCA_023424235.1 Bacillota bacterium | reverse complement strand
CTAATATGCGGGAGTTACGGGAGATTGCTTTTGCTATCTCAACCATCTGTTGTTGTGCAACACTAAGTGTACTAACAACTGCATAGGAACTAAGTTTAATGCCAAGACCATCTAAAACAGCTTGAGCATCTTTATGCATTTGCTTATCATTTACTAATAGTCCTTTTTTAGGTGGTCTACCAATATAGATATTATCAGCGACAGTTAAATGAGGGCAAAGGTTTAGTTCTTGGAATATAATACTTACTCCTAACTCTTGTGCTCTGTTAACATTACCAATAACAACTTCTTCACCATCAATGAAGATTTTACCTTCATCTGCTTGGTATACACCAGACATAATTTTCATTAGTGTAGATTTACCAGCTCCATTTTCACCAACTAGGCCATGTACTTCACCTTTGTTAACTGAAAAAGATACTTTATCTAATGCTTTAACACCGGGGAAACTTTTGCTAATACCTTCCATGCGGAATAATTCCTCCGACATATATTTCACCTCTTCCTTTCATATAAAACTCTCAGTTACTAGTTAAGCTACTAATCTATTTAGTACAAATCATCACATCCTCCAAGAGAAGTTGTAATATAATAGAGCAACTAATATAAATCCATAGAGTAAATTAATTTTTTGTCATTCTTAGCAGTGATTTAATTTCTTTTGTTATTTATCATTTGTGATTAAATCACTTAGCAATCGAAATTATAACACTAGTATACTAGTGCGTCAATGTTATATATTCACCAATATTCTGTCGATTTTTTGTTCATTTTGTATAATTAACTGTTTTAGCATCCTTTTAAAAAGGAGTGTAAAATGTTGCCAAACTATTCGTTTTATCTATAAATAGACAGTCAATTTAAACATATTACATAATTTTATTTGATATTTTACTTGGTGTTTTTATGAACATTGTTAATTACGATTAAATTTTAAAGAAATTACCAGTGTAATTAAGATATTTTAAATAATAAGTTTGAATTTTAAGATTGATTTGCTGCGAATTAACTAAGATAATAATAATATTTTATAGCTTTTTGGTCAATGCGAACATTTTTCATAATGTGACAATATATTACATTGAATAAAACCTTTCTCTTCTAGGTCCCAGCCGTTAAACATATTGCTTTACTTTTCTATAATTTTTTCATCTATTTTTACGTTTTTGTTAAATTTCAGTGTTATGATTTAAGTATTAAATTCAATTAAAATCGTATCAAATTATATATAAAATACTTAATTGTATATTGAATTCTATTAAATTCACTAATTTTAATCCATATATTTTGTTAACATTCAGACAAACTTTAAGAATAGTTCTTATTATTAACTATTAAAGATCTATCAAGAAACATATAGAAGAAAGTATCTTCCAAGGCAGACTACCGCGCTAGAAAAGGTAAGAGCATCTGCAAACAATTGCAAATGCTCCTATGGGAAATGGAAATAATATATTTTACAGTTTATTATTTTATTTTAGAAATTTCTTTTCCATGGTCAAGTCGTGAGTAAAACTCTTCATAAAAGTCAGAATCTTCTTTGTATCCCTTTAAGTAAAACTGGTTCAATATATACATATTGATATTTTTTACGTATGCATCCTCTTTTGCTTGTTTAATACACTCTTCTATATCATTAAGAAAGTAATGCCAATCAATTAAAAATTGCTCGTACTTCTTATAATCCTCCGTATTAATCCACTTATTAATACAAACCATTGTATTGCTCGTATTCGGACATTCATTTATTTGGTGGAAATATTTGAAACTGCGATTTTCATATATTCTTCCAAGCGGAAAGATTCTGCATATACCTGGTCTAGATTGATGTATACTACATCTACCATTTTGATTTAAGAATTCACAAGCTTCATCTTTACCTGACATTTTAAGATTAGGCAGAATAATACCATCTACTAAATTAAGTTCAATCTTATCACCTAGTAATGCTTCAAACCTCACATCAAGATTCTTTAGAATACGATAGATATCATAAGGGTCTAATACAATACTATTTCCCATCCCATGACAGCAAGAGGCCTTTCCCCTACATCCATCGCAACTAACCTTTACTAAGTCATTTACACCATATAAATTTCCATCTGATATTTCTTCTATATTAATATTTCTCTTCATTATATTTCCTCACCTGTTTACATTCATCCTATTATCGAAACCTTATTGATGATTTAAATACGTCTTGAATATTATAGCATACTTAAGGTATAGTGCAATCATAATAAAATTTTTAAACTTACACTCAGCTACGCTTTCTATAGTATTTTATATAATTCTAAACTAATCATAGGATTTGGTCATAATTTAATGTAATAAAAAAAGAGAAAGACTAAATTGCAAACGTTTGCAGATTTATCTTTCTCTTTTCGATCCTCTTATATGTTATTTATTTTTCATTTGAAAATGATAATTCAATTATCTTTATACATAATTCATCATACTCAATACCAACTACTTTTGCTTCTTGTGGTAATAAGGATGTAGGTGTCATGCCTGGTAGCGTATTCGCTTCTAGACAATATATTCTCTCATCTGTCTTACTCATAATAAAATCAATTCGGCCATAGCTTTTAAGTCTTAATACCTTAAACACTCTTTCAGCAATTTCCTTCATTTCTGCTGCTTTCATAGAAAATAGATCGGCTGGGCATACTTCAGCTGCTAAGCCCTTTTGATATTTATTCTTATAATCATAAAAGCCAACCTTTGGAATGATTTCAATTACTGGTAGTGCCTTTCCATCAAGTATTCCTACCGAAAACTCTCTACCTTCAATATATTCTTCCACGATTATATTAGAAGCCATGGTTCTCGCATTTTCTAATGCATTCTTGTATTCTAACTCATCCTTTACAATATAGACACCTATACTTGAACCACCATCTACAATTTTAACTACCTTAGGAAAAGGAATATCACTGGAAAAGATATTATCATGATTAGACTTTGATCCATCTTTTTCTAAAGAACCATTTATGAAAGAAAATTTACCTTCTTGTTCATAACCTACCTTATAATACTTTGGTGTTGGTATTCCATGGTTTATAAATAATTCCTTCGTAAGGCTTTTATCCATTGCTAACGCAGCACTTAAATAGTCCGTACCTGTATAGGCTATACCCATTAAGTCAAAGGTTGCTTGTATTTTTCCATTTTCACCATTTTCACCATGTAATGCTATAAATACCATATCTGCTTTCTGACAAATCTCGATTACATTTGGACCAAAATAAACTTTGCTATTCTGTCTCTTATTTCTTATATACTCTAAATCAGGACACTCTTCTTTCACATCACCAATGAATTGACTCCAATTTATATCAGAATGAAAGATATCATTAATATCACCTTCAAAGCCAAGATATACATCAAGTAATATGGTTTCTGGGTATCTTGGTTTTATTGCTTCATATATCTGTTTTCCTGAACTTAAGGAAACATCACGCTCAGTGCTAATACCACCTGCTAAAACTACTATCTTCATAAGCAACTCCATTTCAATTATATAGATTATTTCTATTATCTTATCAAATATAGAAGTAAATAAAAATTGGAATAGTGCTTACTATCTAATAAATAGTGCTATTCTTAGTAGGACATTATATCGATAGCTTCATAGCTTTCTCTAATATCCTATCAGCTATTATGTTAATATACAGCAGTCATATCAATTATTAAGATTAAACATAGTATATTGACTATCTTTTAGTAACTTAACATGCCTATTACTAATCTTATCCTCCTCTAGAATTTTACTACAAAGAAGGGAGGAATTAGGATCATATATATTATGATTCATGTTCGCCTTTTCATAGCTAAAATTTGCATAGCAATATTTGCATCCATTTAGGCAAGTATGATAAGTACCAATATCGATACTCTCAACACATCCACAAAATTCTCTTTGATTCTTATCTTTATCCACTTTTATGGACGAACCTAAAATTTTTTCAATCAATTGCTTGTCGATGCAGCTACTTGGCCTTATACCACAGCTAGTTAAGTCAAATGTTTCAGCACAGGACTCTATCTCCAGGTTATACTCTCTTGCTATCATAGCTAATTTCGAAGAGAATTCGATTATTTCACTTATGCTTGCTTGTATAATAGAAAGCTCACTCATATTCTTTTTTGTCTTCGCATATAAGTCCATGTAACTTATTATAACTTTACTACTATAATTCTTAAGCTCAGAAACGATTTCATGAAAGGCATTTAAGTGATACTCCATGGTATACGCTTTTGTAAATAAAATCGGATCATATCGTAGAATTACTCTATCTTTACCAATCCTAGAAGACAATTCTTTAAATATAGGTATCATCCTATCTCTTTTATGTGGTAAAAATGGCTCAATATCCTTTCCATATCCAGTAAGAGTAAACTGAAAATAGTAGTTATAGCCTTTTAACTCATCAAGCCTAGAAATCATTGGCTCTGGATTCTTCGTCCAAAATACAATGCAATCAACTAATTCGGGAGATAGTTCAATTCTACTAACTTGATGATAGTTCATAGGATTCCTAACATGCACATATCCTTCTTTCATTCGATTATAAAACCATTCCGAATAATAGTTTGGAATGTCCGTCCTTCTACTAACACTAAGTATCATAGTCTCCCTCCTTGTAATTATAATAGTTCTCTAACTTATATACTTTAAATATAATAAATCAATCAATTTGCTATACCTTTAACGAAATCCAAGCTCTAGGGCTTTTTCCATAAGTTTTGGTTGAATTTGTGGATAGGTTAACTCCTTTGGCATTTTCTCTAGTAAAATAATTTTTTCTATCTCGCTGTGTAGTTCTTTCTCAAAGTTAGTTATCGTCGCATAATAAAGCATCCCATATGATTCTTCTATTGTTGATTCATTATTACTTACTTTGCTTACAACAGAATATACACACACTGGCTTTATGTCAAATTCAATTGCACCTGTTTCTTCTTTTAATTCCCTTATAGCAGCATCTAAAATACTCTCATTTTCTTCTCGATGTCCACCAGGTACTTCATAGGTATTTCGATCTATATGCTTGCAAAAAACCCATTTATCTTGAACTTTAGAAAGAATAACTGCAAACTTTAGTTTTTCATCTTCCACTTTATCATAAAAATTAACTATTAACACATTACACCTCATAGCTTTATTAGAATAACATTTACCTTTATTTCTCTACACACATCCAACATCCTTCTGCACCGACTCTATCCTTTGGTGGTACTAGATAGCCTTTATCAATCAAGGCTTCAACCACTAAATCTATAATAGGAATACCTGCAATAATATTAAAAAATTTATATTCATTTAGCAAATAATCTGGAACTATTTCTTCTATAAGTTCGTGAATTTCCTTTGCAATTCTATCAGTTAGCTTTTCTAGTTCAGATGTTATTTTATTATTTATATCATATATTTTTTCTTTATCTTTCATTTCGAAGACAAGAATTTTTGTATAAAGGATATCGTCTTCTCTATAAATGTATCCACATTCCATAGCCTTTGCTGCATACTCTTTCTCAACATCTGTTAATTCTTCTATTTTTATGCCTTGAATTGAACGAATTGCCAGCTGTAAGCTAGGGTCATTTCCAATATTATGTCCACAGTGAAAATGCGGCAGAATTCTAGAAATATAAATATTTTGAAGCTCTACCTTCTTATATCCACAGATATTTGAAGCTTCAATCCCATCTTGTCCACAACCATAACTTATTCCTATATCAAAATATCCAAAAACACTAAATGGTCTTTTTACTTCTTTCCTATTAGCAAAATACTTATTACCTAATCTATCGTATACCATATTTGTTAGATGCATAGTAATTCTATTGATATGATGCCATAAAATAAGGCTTATATCTACATTACGATTTAAATAAGGTAATTGTAAATATTTATTTTGGTAGAGTGTAACATGATTCATTATAATATCTGTTATTTCTGAAATCTTGCTAATGTAGATATCATGAGCCCTTATAACTCCCTGTTTATCTAATAAAATAATATTAACACCATATCTATCATTTCCCATATTCCTTAATAAACCGTATTCCCCATTTTCACCTTTTGTTAAGATTTCTAATTCTTCTTCCACATATGACATAGGAATATTAAGTTCTTTTGATATTTCCTTTGCGGTTTTTGGCTTTTTATAGCAAGCCATTACAATATGCTTCGACATTTGTCTAGTGCTCACACTTCTTGGATCACCCCAAGAAGGATAACCTGTACCTATAATTGTAAAATCTACCTTATCAAGTACTATTGGTTTTTTAATATCTTCCATCTCTCCTACCTCGCTCCTAATCGATTTTCTTGCTGAAAATAACCTCTGCCTAATAGCTACTTCACTGGTTTTTTGGATACTTGCGATTTCTGTTATTGATTTTCCCTCAAGATAATATAATATCATTACTTCACGATAAGCACGTGTAAGAAAAGACATCGCTTTAATTATTTGTTCAAATTCCTCATCAATATTTTCTTCATCATTTTCTTCCATGGCTATATTCTTAAATATTTCTTCTGGATCCTCTTGATAAAATCGCTCTGTTACTTTACTCTTTCTTTCTGAAAAATCAGCATAAACGTTATGAGCAACTTTCCATAAAAAGCCGTAGAAGTCCTTAACCTCACCATCTCCTTTTGAAGCCTTAACAAGTTGGTAAAGGATATCCGAACATAGTTCCTGTGCCTCATAACTATGACTTGTTCTCTTATAGCAAAAGCCCATAATCTTTTCCAGTAAATCTGCATCAATTCTTTTCAATAAATCTTGCTTTTTCATAATTTTTTTCCTTTGAATTTACAATGATCATTGCCTTCAATCATATAGTCGGTTGGTAGTTGGTATTGTTAGGTAGGTAATTGATATTTTTATTCCTATTGTTCTAAGTAATTACTATCAGCTATAAATATCCCATAAGAAACTTCTCCACGAATCAATCTATCTCATTTAGTTTGTTTCGATTGATTTAATCATGTTTTCTAATTCAATAATATTAGCTCCTACATCATTCGGACTATGAGCATCTGAAGCAGTTAATATTTTTACTCCTTTATCTAAAAACACGTTTAACATTGTAATATTCATTCCAAGCTCACAGCCCTTAGCATAATTCAAATATAATCCTCCGCTTTGTTCAGCATACATATTATATTTGCATAACAAGTCCGCAATCTTTTTATAGGTTTCTCTTAATTCATAAGATGGCTTATAGCCAAAAACTTTAATACTATCAGGATGAGCAACTCCTGTAAACAGGTTACTTTCTATCAATTTTTGCATTATTTCGAAATATCTCTTATAGGTTCTATCCACATCTATGTTGCTCCAAAATTCTTTTTTATGGTCAAAGCCAAATCCATCAACCCAATGTACGGAACCTGTGATAAAATCCAATGGATAGCAAGCTACAACATCTTTTATTCGTCGTTCATAATCTTCAAAATAGCAGACCTCCAATCCAAACCAAACTTTTATTGGATAAATGATTTGCTTTGCTTTTTGGACAAAGTCTATATAGCTTTTTAAAGATAAAATCCCGTCATTATTACGTTTAAACCATTCTCTTTGATAATCACTGTAGCTACATATAGGCTCATACAT